>NZ_JBBNGE010000035.1:0-36247 GCF_040095255.1 Segatella sinensis
CAAAAACTGGGTGACAGAACGAACCAAAACACTCAAACAAGTGAGTTAATATTGGAACATAGAACTGGACACCCTATTTAGCAAATAATAAAGGCTCGCAAGAAATATCGATTTCCTGCGAGCCTTTTCCATTCAACTAAAACCACTTATAATAACCCTGTCATATACAATGGCAAATAAGTAATCCCCTCCTCTACTTTCAAATCAGCCGTATGCAAAACATACGGAGTGGCCAGATAACTATCATATTTAGCGATGCACTTTTTGAGAGAAGTGAGCGTGTATCTATTAGTTGACTTCACTTCTATCGGTGAAATATTATGCTTTGACGTTATTGTATCTTTGGCTATCAGGAAATCCAGTTCCATCCTTTCTTTGGCATCATCCTTACTATATTTGGAAAAGAAATACAGCTTATGCCCTGCCGAACGTAACATCTGAGCAACAATATTCTCAACTATCATTCCGCCATTGAACTCCAGTTTATCTACCAGAAGCTTGTTATATAAGTTTTCAGATACTATCGTATTTTCATTGAAAGCATGACTGATGAGCAAACCCGTATCAGCCATATAGCATTTCAATGTCGTATCATCGGTATTCATTCCAAGACCGATGCTTGGCTCTGTCGTATTATAGGCCATATTGACTATCATGGCATCTGCCAGCCAAAAGAAAGCCGTTTCATAATCCCGCATTCTCGCCCCTTCTGTAAGTGCTTTCAACATAAATTTCTTCTCATGTTTTTGAAGTTGAGAAGGAATTGTATCAAAAATCTGGGTAACTTTAAATACATAAGTTGAAGCATACTTTTGAATATCATTACGATATAAGGTAAGAATTTGTCGCTTCACACGATCCACCTTATTGAAATCTCGAGTTTCTACAAATTTAGCTACAGCCTGTGGCATTCCTCCAACAATAAGATACTGTCTGAAATAGTCCATTGCCATGCGATGCATCATCTGTCCCATCTCATGCTTTTTCTGAAAGTTCATTCGTATAAGCGGCATCAAGGTTTCATTGTTCAATGCCCACAAGAACTCCTCGAAATCCATAGGATACATCAATATTTCTTCCTCCTCAGAAGGAATCATGATATCCTCAACGTTCTTTTTGATAGAAACAAGCGAACCAGTCTCGATATAATCGTAGCGTCCATCTTCAACCAGATACTTGATAGCAGTACGAGCCCGAGGATACAATTGCACTTCATCAAAGATAATAACCGATTCTCTTGGATATAGAGGTGTATTGGTGAAACTGCTCAAATACATAAAGAATGTATCCAAGTCATCCAGGTAGGTTTCGAACAAGGATTTTATGTTCTTTCCTATCGTATTGAAGTCAAGCAAAATATAACTCTTGTATTCTTCTTGAGCGAATTCCTTTACGATATAGCTCTTTCCTACTCGGCGGGCACCATTGATGAGAACAGCACTTTCTCCGTTCTGTTCTTCCTTCCATTTCTTGAGTTGATCATATACTTTTCTTCTCATAATTTACACCTATCCTAGATTAATTATATCGGATAAATACACCTATCCGCGATTAATATTTTCCGTTTCTTACACCTATCCGCGATTATCGGATAGCACAAATACACACCTATCCGCGATTATCGGATGGTGCAAATATACACATATCCGCGATTATCGGATGGTGCAAATATACACATATCCGCGATTATCTCCAAAGAAAAGCCAGTTTTTTAATATTTCTTAATCTTAAAAGGCTCGCAAGAAATCGAAACTTCTTGCGAGCCTTTTTAGTATCTTATGCCTTGAGCTTTTTATTTCAAGACATAAGCCGAATGAATATGTGCACACGCTTTACTCTACTGCAGTTGCACCCTGTCCGGCAACCAATGGCCAACCTGGGTTCTGGTAAACTACAGATGTGGTAAGATCGGTCTGGTCACCCGCTGCTGTCTGACGGAATACGCTCTGTGCGATAGGAGACAGATAGTGAGCAGGTGTAAAGTGATAACCATCAAATACCTGGTTGTTAATCTTGGAAATCTGGTATGGACGGATATAGTCGCCACTAATGGTCTTATCACTCATATTACCCTTACCTCCTTCAACATCTACGATAGCGAGGTTGGTTGTACCATCGAGCCATGTACCCTCGTAAACAGTACCCCAGTACTTCATACCTTCAATCTGGTAACCGTTTACCTGGTCGCAAGCACGCCAGCGAATCAAGTCCTCCCAGCGGGAAGCCTCCCCGATGAACTCGTCACGACGCTCACGACGGATGTTGTAAGTAGTAGCATCAACCAACTGACCATGAGAGTAAGCACCGAAGTCCCACTTAGCCTCCTCCTGCATGTTGGTAGCTGCGATAGTCTTGTTGTAATCAGGATCTACCTTGGCACGGATGCGGAGAGCACGCCAGTACTTATCAGCTGTAGCGTCGATAGTATTGTTCTTCAACCAGGAAGCCTCTATGTAGTTGAGGAGAGCCTCTGTGCCACGGAATACGATGCTACCACTCTCGCCGTAGTCGTGATTGAGTCCCTGCTGGGAATCATAGTTTTTACCCTTCTTTACTGCGAAACCTGTCACCATACGAGTCTCGTTGTTGCCCTTTACTGTCCATGAGAGGTCGGTTGGAACAGCACCCTCACTGGTGTAGTTCTCGATAGATCCATCCATCTTGGTGAAGAGCTGGATGCGAGAATCGCGATTCTGCAAGGTAGCCTTCACACCCTGGTTTTCCCAAGTTGGGTCGTAGCCGGAGCCGGCAGCGTAGATAGGCAAACCATTGCGCATGAGGAATGAGTTGACGAGACCACGTGTCCAACCAGTACCACCGCCGTTGCGCTGCAACTGCATCTGCACGTTGTGGGTAACGTTAGCCTTTGACTTATCAAAAGCACGATACATCAACACCTCGCTATAGCCACTCAAATCCTTGTCACAGAACATGGTGAAGTAAGGATTGAGACTTTTCAAACTTGCATCCTGTCCCTCTGGAGCATCCGTATTCTCTACAAGGTTGCCAACGAGCTTATCACCCAATTCCTTAGAAGACTTCATAGCCTCATCGAGGAAGTGATTGATGGAAGAATCGATGTCAAATCCCTGGATATCCTCAGTCTTGCCTGGCCATCCTGGACCACCTGGCACAAACGCAGTACCCTTGTGATACTTCTCCCATGTAGCCTCAAAGAGAGCTGCACGAGAACGGAGCAGGAGGGCAGCATCGCGAGAGATGCGGTTCTTGCCACCAGGAGCTGATTCCATCAGCAGGTCGAGTGCCTTGTCAAGGTCGTCGAGAATCTGCTGAGCTACCTTATAACGTGGCTGGCGCTTTGAAGCCTCAACAAGAGTCTCCTTGTCATCAGGAAGCGCTGTGAGCACGATAGGGAAATCGCCAAGAGACTGCAACTTGTCCAAATAAAGGTAAGCACGGAGGAAGTATGCCTCACCAATGTAGTGGCGTACATGAGCCTCAGCACCACTAATCTGCTTAGCCTCGAACTTTGGCAGTACCTGATCCAGGAAATAGTTCACCGAACGGATGTTGCCGAAATCCCAGGCACCGCCACTCTGACCTACTTTCCAGTTTCCAGGAACCCAACGGTTAGAATAACCGGTTCCAGCCTGGTTATCTGTATCATTATCGTAAGCAAAGGTACTCATACCATAGCTACCAGGGCCAATACTTGTCAATACACCATAGAGATTCACGGTGTAGGCCGCCAGGTCGTCTGCGCTTGTGAAATAAGACGCAGGTGTCACGTTGCTTTCAGGCTCCTTGTCAAGATAGTCATCGCAACTTGTCAGACCGAGCGTTGCGCCCAATAAGAGCATTGAAATATATTTAATTTTCATAAATTGTTTCCTTTCTATAATCTAAATGATAAGTTAGAATGTTACACTAAGACCGAATGAGAATGTCTTTGACAATGGATAGGTCTTACCAATCTCACCGCCATAACCTGCTCCAATCAGCTCTGGATCACCAGCCTCTGTGAAGTTAGTGATGGTGAAGAGGTTCTCTCCAGATACGAAGAAGCGAAGATTCTCAATATAAGCCTTGCTTGTGATTGACTTTGGCAAGGTATAACCGATGGTGAGGTTCTTCAAACGACCATAAGCTGCATTCTGCAAATAGCGGGTCTGAGTCTTGATGTTGCGGCCACCACCCCAGTCTGCACGTGGGTAGTATGCACCCTTGTTGTCCTCACGCCAGTAATCCTCGTGGAACTTAAAGCCGGTAGCCTGCCACTTACCCTGACCGATAGCACCCCAGAATACGGCACCACCTGCTGCGTAGTCACGCTTGAGGGTTCCCTGGAAGAATACCTTAATATCAAAGCCCTTCCAAGCTGCATCGAGGTTCAAGCCGAAGTTATAACGAGGAGTAGAGTTACCGATAATTCTTCTATCACCAGGCTTGCCGGCTGTATTCTCGCCTGTATTTACCTTACCATCACCGTCAAGGTCGGCATACATGATATCACCTGCTGTCCAGCCGCTTCCGAGTGCGCTCTGGTCAACCTTTGCAAGGTGTGCATCCATTTCTTCCTGGCTCTGTGCAATACCGATTGTGGTAAAGCCCCAGATGTCTCCGAGCTTAGCACCTTCGTAATATGAACCGAGGTTCTTAGATGGATTAGGATACTTATCGATGACCACCTGGTTATCACTCAATACGAGAGATGCACCATAGCTTACCTCACCGATTACGTCACGCCAGCCAATCTGGAGATCCCAACCCTTAGATGTCATATCAAGGTTGTTCACCTTTGGAGGATTGGCACCGAGGATAACAGGCAACTCAGGAGCAGGACCTACCATGTCGAATGTCTTGCGCTGATAGTAGCCGAACGATCCGGTGAGGCGGTTATTGAAAGCACCCCAGTCGAGACCGATTTCCCATGTACGGCTCTTCTCCCATGTAAGAGTAGAAGACACGAGACCTGGCTGTGAAGCGGTATTTGGCTTAGCGCCATTGATCAACCAGTTGCCACCCTGAGAAGAGAAGCCGATGGTTGGATAGAAAGGATACCAGTTATCAGTATTCTGGTTACCCAACTGACCCCAAGAAGCTCGGAGCTTCAATGTGTTTACGTAATCAGTCAATGGCTCCCAGAACTTCTCACGGGCAATGTTCCAACCTGCAGAGAATGATGGGAAGAAGTTCCAGCGGTTCTCGCGGAGGAAACGTGAAGATCCATCATAACGGAGGTTAGCCTCGAAGAGGTAACGGCCTGCATAATCGTAGTTAATACGACCGAAGAAACCGGCTGTAGTCCATGAGTTATATGCACCACCTACACTTGGCTTGGTGGTTGTTGTATCGAGAGTAGGAAGACCAGACATGATACCGTTCTGACGCGCTGTGATATTGCGCTGACGGAACCACTCACTCTGGAAACCACCCATTACCTTCATATTGTGATCGCCAAACGAATAGCTGTACTCTGCAAAGAGGTTAGGGTTGAAATAGTTCGACTTGAATGAATACTCATAGACGCTTGATGTGGCGTTCTTATCTACGTATGGATTATTGTCGCAGTCGTAGCCGTATGTGGTCTGCCAGTCACGGTGATTGAACTGTGTAACAATACGGTAGTTCAACTCAGCATTCAGAGTCAGACCCTTTACAGGAGTTGCAACAAATGAAAGCTGCTGAGCGAGACGGTCTGCCTGGTTCTTGGCACGGCCACCATCCTGAAGACGTCCGATATAAGACTCTGGCAACCAGTTACCATTAGGATCGGTAGTTGGCACAATAGGCCAGTAACGGCACATATTGTGGAAGAACTCATCTGTACCATTGATCAAATCACCAGGAGAATCAAAGTCCTGACGTGAGAAACGGGTATTGTAGGTCATGCGCAACCAGTTGGTTATCTGAGCGTTGATCTTACCTGTCATAGTATAGCGCTGCATGCTATCATCACCATGACGGAGAAGACCACCACGGTTGAGATAGTTACCAGACACATAGTACTGCAAACGATCATCACCACCATTGATACTCAAGGTATGCTCCTGAGAGAAGCTGGTACCAAACTGCTCCTTGAGCCAGTCGGTATTACCAAGAGGCAAGTTTGGAGTATCGTCCCAAACCTCCCAACGGTTGTTGCTGTTCTTGAACATCTTCTGCATGTTAGGATCGCTCTGAGCCTTCTTGATCTGCTCGAGTTTTTCATCTGTAAACCAGATACCTGAACCATTAGCAACAGAAGCATCATTCATGTACTTAGCCCATGTGTAAGAGTCCATCATCTCCGGCATGTTGAGTGGAGAATCAAAACGGAATGAGTTGTTGTAGTTAATAGAAGCCTTACCCTTCTTACCACTCTTGGTCGTAATAAGGATTACACCACCGGCAGCACGCGAACCGTAGATGGAAGAAGCAGATGCATCCTTCAATACAGAAATGTTCTCGATGTCCTGTGGGTTGAGTGCGTTCATATCACCCTCCATGCCGTCGATGAGCACGAGTGGAGATACAGAAGAACCGGCACCGATAGTACCTGTACCACGGATATTAAAAGACTTGGTTGAATTAAGAGTACCACCACTGCTTGGTGTAGAGAAGTTCATACCGGCTACTGCACCCTGAAGAGCGTCAACTACAGAGTTGACTGGGCGAGCACCGAGGGTCTTGGAATCAACGGTAGAAACGGCACCAGTGAGGTTTACCTTCTTCTGAGTACCGAAACCGACAACAACGACCTCATTCAGAGTCTTGTTGTCTTCCTGCATGGTTACATTGATGGCACCACCCTTCCATACCATCTCCACCGGCTCGAAGCCAATGTAGCTGATACAAACGGTTGCACCATGCTGAACATCAGAAAGCACGAACTTACCATCCAAATCGGTGATGGTTCCACCCTGCTTTCCCTTAACTGTAACTGTAGCACCAATTACTGGCTCACCTGTAGGGTCAATAATGGTACCAGTGCATTGTCCGTTCTTGGACTGATTAGTTTCCTGGATACGAGTCACCCCCCCATATGCGTGAGTAGGAGTCATACCAAGAGCCATAATCATAGTACTTACTGTGAATAGTTGTCTAATCATAAGATATAGTTTAAAAAATGTTATTTGGTCCAATAATTTAATTCAGCCGATGTTATTCGGCTTACTTATTTAAGTTAGCCAATGTTATTTAATTCAATTATTTAAGTTTGACGCTGCAAAGATATACTATTTTTTAATACGAACCGGTTTTTTTATGAAACAAAATTCATCATTTTAATACTTTTTAAGTAAAAAGTAAGAAAACATTCTAAAAAAAGCTCACAAGAGTAATTCTTGCGAGCCTTTTTTATCTTCTAGTTATAAATAATGTAAAATCTACACTTCTATTTCTTTATGCGTCATGATACCTAATTATTTATGTGTCATGATATCAAGCACCATATCATCGGTGGTCTTCATCGCATCGGCACCGATAGAGGTGAGGTTGTGGATACACTTATCCACATCATCATCCACGATACCCTCGGCAGAAGTTACGCACTTACCCTCCATGGAAAGAAGAGCAGAAAGCAAGGCGGTGCTCACACCTGACGAAATCTTCAGGGCACAGCTTGGCTTGGCTCCGTCGCAGATCATACCGGTAAGGTTTGCCACCATATTCTTGACTGAGTTGCAGATACGGGTAAAATCACCACCCATCAGATAGGTGATACCGCAACTGCTACCCGTGCTGGCTACCACGCAACCGCAGAGAGCTGAGAGTTTACCCAGACTCTGCTTGATATAGATAGCCGTTAAATGACTGAGCATCAGGGCACGAATCAGCTCCTCCTCAGTATTCTCGTTCTCCAAGGCATAAACCACCACAGGATTGGTGGCACAGATACCCTGGTTACCACTGCCGCTATTACTCATCACCGGAATCATGGCTCCACCCATACGGGCATCGCAAGCTGAAGCGGTGCGGGAGATGATATGCGAGAAAATATTATCGCCGAAGATACCATGACTCAACGGACGGTCCATCGTCTTGCCCAGGCAGTGGCCATAGTTGCCCTTGATAGATTCCTCGGCAGCCTTCATATTATATTCCTTGGTCTTGAGAATGAAAGAAATCTCATCGAGCGGAGCGGTGGTTGCGAATTCGTAAACCAAGCGGAGATTCAACTGGATATCGTCATTCTCCACATCAGCCGCAGCTCCACCACGCTTGTCAAAAATCACCTCACCATTACGCTCTACATATACAAAGTTGGTATGAGAACCGGCAATGATAGCTGTAGCTCTGCCGTTGCCGGCATAGCAGATTACCTCGATATAGAGTTTATCCACATCACCCTGCTTCAGTTTGATGTTGATATCCGCATCCTTGATATATTGTTTGCCCTGCTCCAGACTGTCGGGAGTGAGGTCTTTCAACACTTCCAGCTGATATTCAGGCTTTCCGATGAGCGCACCCAGCGATACGGCGATAGGCAAACCGATCATACCCGTGCCAGGAATGCCGACACCCATCGCATTCTTGAGCATATTAGGACTCAGAAGAACTTCAATACGTTCAGGGCGCTTGCCCAATGTAGTAGCAGCCTTGGCTGTACATAGTGCCACAGCCATCGGTTCGGTACAGCCGATGGCAGGAACCACCTCTTTATTAACGAGCGCAATGATGCGCTCACGCTTACTTTTCTCTAACATAATCTATATAACTTTTATATAAATAACGTTCTTACCATTATTTCGGGTACAAAAATACAAAAAATAAACCGTATTTCACGATATTATCGAAAAAATACGGTTTATCTTTATATAAATGGAGCACTTTAGCCAAACTTTTCGTCTAAATATCTTATTTCGAGAATAGTTCAGCCAACTTTGCAGCCAATTCCGTACCACGGATATTCTCAGCAATACACTCACCTGTAGTACCATCTACCAGGAAGATGGCAGGAATGAACTTTACCTTATAAGAATCAGCTATACCGGCACGGTCAAGTCCGTTAGGCCAAGAAAGTTTCTCCTCAGCAAGCGCTTTCTTCCAAGCAGTTTCATTCTTATCGATAGAAACACTTACTATTTCCAGTCCCTTTCCTTTATACAGTTCATAAAGTTTTTTGAGGTTAGGAATTTCCTTGCGGCAAGGTCCACACCATGAAGCCCAGAAATCAACCAGATAATACTTCTTTCCCTTTACACAAGAAGCCATGCTCACCTTAGAACCATCAACTTGCTGGAGTTCGAACTGAGGCAAAGTCTCACCTGTAAGTCCCTTTGGATTAATCTGCTCGTTGAGCAACTTTCCATAGAAGCTATTCTTAGCAGTTTCTGAGAACGAATTCCATTCCTTGGAGTTTTCCTTGGTGAAATAGTTCAAGGTACAAAGCATGGCGAAAGGTCCCCACCAGGAATCCTTGTTGTCTGAATACAACTTTCCATAAGAAGACTCTACCGTATCAAAGAAATTCTTCTGTTCGGTAGCCATCTCTTTTCTCTCGTCACTATCTTCCAAAACTTTCATCTTAGCTTTATCCTTTGCCTGGTAAGCCTTGCTCTGTTCTGCAATCAATTTTTTATGCTTATCGTTTATATCCTTATACATCTTATCAAGCATATCCCTCACTGAACCGATTTTTGTCTGATATTCATCGTTCATAGCACTGCCAGAAATCTTTACATTGCTGGTATAAAAACCTGTGTTCACCCCATCATTGATGGGTTTGGCATCGAGAGACACCTGCACTTTTTCGCCACCTTTGGTCATCAGACTAAAAGTGAAAACACCGTTTCTTGGACCGACACCGATAAAACGAGCCTCTGTAACAGGGATGGTTAAAGTAAGTTTTCCACCCTTTACCACACCTTTAGCGAGAGGTTTCTCATTACGATGGGTAGCAGCCAGGACGGCTTCCATTTCCGTACCATCAGGCACACCATTCAAGATTGCATCAATGATACACTCGTCTGCATTCTGAGCATGAGCACTCATCACAGAGATGAGCGCCAATGCCAATGAGAAAATTGTTTTTTTAAAAATCATATTTGTACAATTACTAGAAAGATTTATTTTAACGTTCATTACTTCTCCACATTCTGTACGAAACTTCCGTTGCCAGGATTATCAATGGCTCCCTTAGGGAATGGGAAGGTCCAGAGATGAGAGGATGGAGCAAGACTTATCTGCTTGCCATCTATCTCTTTTGTCAGCGTGCGGGCATAGGTACCTTCAGCATTTAAGCGACGAGCATCGCCAAACGGCACAATAGAGAAGATAAGTTGATTATCCTTAGCTTGACGTATATACCGGATAGCTTCTGCCACAGAGGACGCCGATAGTGGCTGATATTTCTCTGGAAGGATATATGTCTTACGCACCTCATTGAGCACATCCATAGCATCTGTCAACTGTTTCTTACGAGCCAAGCATTCAGCCTTGATAAGATACTGCTCCACGGTTCTCATACCAGCAAGATTGATATAGCCATTGGTCAACCCCTGATAATAAGTTTCTGCACCCATCGTTCTTAGTTTCCAATTGCTCAAGAAATAAGCATCTCCCTCTTCGAATCCGGCAGCACGATTTACCGGTATCTTGAATATCGCAGATGCATAGTTGGAACTATTATCGGCATAATTGAAATTATAACAGTCCTGGCTATCAAATCCCAATGGCGTTTTCAAAGAAGGATAAACACCCTCTTGGCCTATCACACCCTTATTATCATTATAGAATCCAACCCAATCAACCAACTTATCGTTAATGGCAAGAGCCTTATCAGCAAACTCTAACGCCTTTTCATAGTTCATCATCTGAAGATAGGTACGTGCCAACATAGCATAGGCAGCTCCCTTACCAGGATGGAGGAGCGTGGTACCCATATCTGGAAGATCAGCTACCGACGTGTTCAAATCATTCAAAATAAATTCATAGATTTCCTGAATGGTGGCCTGATGATAAGGAGCATTCTGAAGACTGCTTGTAATCAGAGGCACACTCAACTTACTGGCAGCATTTGAAGGCTCGTAGGTATCAGCATAATAATTAGCGAGATTGAAATAGTTCATCGCACGCAACACTCTGGCATATGCCATCACCTCAGCCTTTTCTTTCTCAGTACCTTCTGTTGTATTAGGCACATCTTCCAATATCAGATTGCAGGTATTGATAGTGCCATAAGCCACATAATAAGTACTCTCATCTGCAGAGTTCCAATAGGCACGATCGGTTTCCTCCTCCCAATTGTAGTTAGCCTTATACATCGGATAATAACTGGCATACGAATTGGTGAGATATTCATCATTAAGCAAATAGCACGTTTGCAAAACCGGCATGCGATGAGTACCATACTCGTAACGGAGAAAAGCCTCATAGTCGGCGAGCGACTTAGGGATGCGTTTGCCCTTTGGTTCTATATTGAGATAGTTATCGCAAGAGGCAAGTCCCATAACCATGCCCAGCAACAACACCATATATACTAATTTCTGTTTCATTTTCTTCATTATTTAAAAGTTGAGATAAATGCCTAACACATAGTTGGTGGCATTATAACCACCCAGCTGGTACTTAGCCTGTTTGGTCTTTGCCCAGAAGAACGGATTCTCCACATTAGCCTGAACACGGGCACTCTGCATATAGAGCGAACGGCACAGCGACTTTGGCAAATGATAAGCCAGAGAAATGTTGTTCAGACGAATATAACTGGCATCAAGGATATTGATATCAGAATAAAAATAAGTACTATACAAAGAAGATGCTGACAAACCACTTTCGGCAAAAACAGCCTTTGGCACATTGGTATAAGCCTCATCACCTGGTTTCTGCCAACGATTAGCAAGTCCGGCACTAGCTCCCGCAATATTGGAGATATATCCTACGCTGGAAAAACTGCAAGTGAGGAAAGCAGGATTGGCATTGCGCATCTTATGACCACCCGCAAAAAGGAACTGCATACTGAAATCGAAATCCTTGTAGCTGATACTGGTTCCGAAAGATCCACTATACTTAGGAGTAGTAGTACCCATGTAAGAGATGGCATCCAATGTCGTTGGCTGATTAGTTACCTTCTCACCATTCTCGTTATACACCTGTGGCAATCCTTCTTCACTCAATCCAGCCCACTTATAGCCATAGATTGCATTATATTCGTTGCCGATAATAGGATAAGCCGAAGGGTAATCCAACTGAAGAATATAAACCGGCGCCTTTACATTTACATAAGTCACCTCATTCTTATTATAAGCATAAGTCATATTGGCTCTCCATGAGACATCCCTGGTACGCAGAACCTCACCACTCAGGGAAATTTCTACACCACGATTGTACATCTCGCCGTTGTTGATGGTATAGGTGCTGTAGCCCCAACCTTCAGTAGGTACACCCATGGAAGAAGCCAGGAGGTCGGTACCCTTCTTGTCGTAATACTCTACAGTACCATTGAGTCGGTTCTTAAAGAGCGAGAAATCGATACCTATATTAAAGGTATTGGTTTTCTCCCAGCTCAGCATCGGATTGGCACGCGACTGCACATATCCCTGTGTACCTCCCACATGCCCGTTATTATTATAGCTTGCCACCATATAAGGGGCAGAATTCTTAGATACGTTACCGGCAATACCATCAGAAACACGGAATTTCAGATAATTGACCCAATCTGCGTGGAAGAACTTCTCCTTACTGATAATCCAACTGGCACCTACCGACCAGATAGGCTTGTTCTGAAACTTCGAACTGGTTCCCCAGAGATTAGAGCGGTCCCATCGTAAACTACCAGTCAAGCTATAACGGTCATCGTAAGTATAAGCAGCATTACCATATACCGAAACATAACGGTTTACATTCTCATAAGAAGCAGACAAATCAGTCGCAGTCATAGATTTATATCCCAGCACACCCGCTATACCTTTCAACAAATCAGCATTATTCACCATATTGGATGTTAACATCTGAGAATCATAGTTAAACAGTTTGTCTCGATGCAATTCCTGCTTGTTCTGGATGGTTTCCGTGCCCAGAATAGCAGTTACGCTGTGAACATCCTTGAAAGTCTGATCAAAACTCAACTGCTGACGGAAGTTATAAGCAGAGGTATATTGGTCTGAACGAACCAGGATATCCCCATAAGGAATCACATAATTGACAGAGCCATCACCATTATCGGTTGCATACCCGTTTACCACACCCCGAACCTGCACAGAAGCTTTATCAGCCCAGTTTTCACCACGATATGAAGCTCGTTCGTACTGGAAGGAAGCAGCATACTTCAAACAGGGCAGAATCTGTACATTCAGACGGGCAAAAGTTCGTAAAGCCAACTCCTTGTTGGTGGTAATCTGACGATCCAGCTCTTCCAAAGGAGTGATATCCATATTATAAAGACCATACTTCTGATAGATAGCCAAAGTACTTGCATCATATCTCTCACTCATCGGCTTGGTATAACAAGAGCCATCAGCATTCACTAAATTATCGTATGGCAAAACAGAATATCCAGGAGAAAGGACATTGTAGTTCTGTGTCTGATCCTCGCCCACCTTTAGGTAAGCACCTAAATCCAAAGAAAGCCATTTTGTGAAATGAGAAGTATTGGTAAGGTTGATACCTAAACTCTGATTATTGGAATACTTATCTTCAAGGGTATTATACTTATAAGTGACCGAAGCCTTGAAGAGATTATTCACCGAGTTGTTTACAATATTCATATTATACTGCTGATACAACGGATCGCGCTTAGCATACTTCTTCATCTGGTCATAGTAGTTATAACCTTTTCCTGCCAAATCAGTCAGTTTAGCATTCATTTCTGACTCAGAGATATTGCCTGCATAATAATTCAAGATATTGCAGATACCCGCGCTCGTATAGATTTTCTGATCCAACATATTCTGAGCGTATACCTTAGCTCCATTGCCTGCAAGATTCGGATTCTGCGCAGCCCACTCCTTCTCCAAGTCAATAACAAGAGAAGAATTGGCGAGATAATCTGTATAATAAGAATAAGGATGCCAGGTAAGAGAAGCATTGAAAGAGACATTGGTCTTACCCTTAGCTGCCGATTTCTTGGTAGTGATGACAATGACACCATTGGCAGCACGAGCACCATAGATGGAAGCAGCAGCAGCATCTTTAAGAACAGTAATACTCTCAATATCATCCATATTCAAATCAGGGATTTCCTCGGTAATATCACCAGTTCCATTGCCGGTCAACTTAGTTTTCTCTACTGGAAAGCCATCTATGACATAGAGAGGAGAAGCAGAGGCATTCATCGTGGTTACGCCACGAATCATGCCGTCATTATATCCGGCAACCTCGCCAGCCAGCACAGTAGAGAGATTACCCAACCTCTTGTCTTTCAGTTCATCAGCTGTTACCTTGGTAAAAGCACCGGTTGCACGCTCCTTAGAGATTGTCTGATAACCCGTTACAACCACTTCACCAAGTATGGTCTTATTTTCAGACATCACAATCTTCACATGATCCCTACCAGCCACCTTTACCTTCTGGTCATTCATACCGACATACGAAACCGTAACCTCATGACATCCTTTAGGAATATAAAACTCAAAATTACCATCCGTATTAGTCACGGTTCCAAAAGGACTGCCAGGCACTACAACAGAAGCGCCAATCATAGGTTCTCCATCCTCATCGGTAATTGTTCCTGAGAGGGGGCGGATGGCAGCTCCATTATCTGTAGCTTCAGCTGCAGTTTTATGTTGCAAAACCTTCTTGACGGTAATAAACTTACCACTTACTGAGTAAGTGAAAGGTTTACCATGTAAAATCTGCTTTACGGCAGTTGAGGCAGAAGCATTCTTCAGATGAACCGTTGTGGTATAGGGATTTACGTCCTCTATCACAAAACTCACCTTATAATCCGACTCCTGCTGTACTTTTCTCAATGCAGAAGCCAAAGACTCATTAACGAGCGACATCGTGATGCCTCTCTTTGCATTCTGTGCTCCTACAGGCAATGCCATCCATAAAGTCAGGACAGCAAACATGAATACACATTTTATTTCTTTCATATTTCTCTCTTTTTCGTTAATACTATAATAAAAATACGTTTCTGACAGCGAATCGGTAACATCTACTTTCAAAAAATAATGAAAAAAGTTTGTTTTCTTACAAATAAAACTAAAACATCGGCATTTTCAGGCATTATAATTTCCCAAAAATGCCGATGTGACGATACATCAAGATTTACTTAAATACCTTATTCTATATATATAGTATTTCCCTTAAAACTAACCTTTGCAACTCCCAGATTATTCAAGAGTCCTATAGCATCCTCTATACTGCCACTCTTATCTGCGGAGAAATCGAGATGCTTGGTTTTGACTGCAGGATTTCTAAATACCACCTTACTCTGATAATATGCTGCAAGATTATCCAAGATGTATTCCAAAGTCTGGTCGTGATAATAGAGCACACCATCTGCCCATGCGGTAGTTTCATCCGTATTTACATTAATTATCTGCCCAGAAACAGTCTCCTTTGCACTTAAGGAATATTGCTGTCCCGGATTCAATGTCACAGGTTTATGCTGACTGTTCTTTGCCAGGACTTCCACCTTTCCCTCAACCAAAGTCACTTTACAGTCACTACCCTGATAAGCCTTGATATTAAAAGAAGTACCCAAGTCCTTGGTCAAGACACCACCTGCATCCACCACAAAAGGACGCTTACTGTCGTGCCTTACCTTGAAGAATGCTTCTCCTTCAAGATGCACCATACGCTCTGCTCCCTTAAAGCAGTGGGGATAAGTAATCTTACTATTACTATTGAGCTTTACTTCAGTGCCATCAGCCAGTGTCAGAGTAATCATCTCACCATCTGCAGTCTGAAGCATTGTCATACCTTGTTCAGAAGATACATTTTGCGTTATCCGATTTCCGGTAGCTTCATCAATAGTCTGCCTGGAGCTCACCCACTGCCATACAAAAACTATCGCCAACATAGCAGCAGCGCCCATCAGAGCACTCATCAGCATTCTCATCATCGGATATTGATGTTTCACAGGCTCTTCGGCATCCGAATTTTCTTTGCCTACTATCTTCTCCAACTCCTTGTCAAGGTTTGGCAGAGGATATGTTTTTCGTATCATAGCCTGTTCTATGGCAACCAAGTCTTGGATGTCATTCTGTAAACTCTCATCATTAAAAATATCTGTTTGCTTCATCATATTTCTATTTCTTTACTAAAAATAATACGTTTTACCTACCAAAATAGTAACATCCCCAATTGAGATTCTTTTGATTATTTTCAAGTTTTTATTTGATGATAATGTTCTCTTAACAGTTTCAAGGCCTTCATGATATGGCGCTTGACCGTTTCCTGACAGACATTCATCTCATCTGCCACTTCCCGATATTTCTTATGGTTAAGATAACATTCTTCCAAAACATGACGAGTAGTATCCGGTAACAAATCCAACATTTCTTCTACTTGCCGCTGACGTTCTTTCTGGATATCATTATCTTCATAGCATTGATCTACTGCATGAAGATAGTAATCGGCATATTGTGCATGAACAGCTGTATGCCGAAGATAGTCTAAACACTTATTTTTCACGGTTTTAAGCAAGAAGGCTGGTAAGGTTTGCATGTCATAGGTGTCGAAATTCTCCCATACGTGAGCAAAAACGCCACTCACGATATCTCGGCTTGCCTCCTCATCTTTCAGAAGTTGCAGCGCATAATAATATAATCGACCATAATATGATTTGAAAAAATGCCCAAAAACTTCCCGCTTATTCATCTATACCTAATTCTATGTTGATTACTAGAAACAATATGCCATATATGGCGCATGATACACCATATATGGCTTTGAATATTCTTATTATTAGTCTTCCAACTGGAACAGAGGATCATCTGGAGTCAGCATGGTTGGCTTCTGGTCGAATTCCTTCAAGAGCTGCTCAGAAGCATACTTCTTGTTTACTACCAGGCGGAACATGTACTCGTTGAACCAATCGTTGGTCATGATGAAGCAGCCACCAAAACCATTGTCAGCACCCCAGCTGTTCTCCACCTTCCACTTCACAGGCTTTCCGGCAGCATCGAGATCTACCGCAGTCAGAGTCATGGCATGGGTAGAACCGCTCTCGAAAGTAGCGATGCGGTCTGCCTTGTTCATTGGGAATGAAGTGTTGAAGAGGCTGGCATAATCGAAGTTGTCGAGTGCCAGATAGCCACGCTTTCTGTCGAGCTGCTTGCCCACATCGTAGCTGGAATACATCTTATGACCATCCTTCAGGGAAGCGATGGCGAGCTGCGCAATCTCCTCCATAGGCAGGTTCAGGTACTTCCAGTTATGACCATCGTAGGTATGGCGGTCGTATTCTACCTCGTATGTCTTGTGATAAGGACGGCGTGGGTCGTTCATCACCATCAGGAAGGTACCGTTGAGGTCCTTGCCAACAGTCTCCTCATAGAAACTCTTAGGAGTATATTTCTTAGCCTCGCCTACCTGCTTGCCATCCTTGTCGCGGAATGCATAGGTAAACTCCTTCACCGGCTCACCCAGAGTAAGGCTGAGCATGTGATAAACCTGGGCAAGCATCTTGGTCTTACGAGCCTGGATAGCAGCAGGTTTCTTGCCCTGGGCTACCATCTTGCGGAGCTCGAGACCATACTCGCGGAGCTTGCTGCTGATGAGACGGCTCATCTTGGAAGTATTGTTGCTGGAATAAGTCTCTGGCTGAGCGCTCATTGGTACGAGACCGTACTTGCTAGCCAGGTCGGCAACACCGCAGAAAGTACCACCGTCATTGAGTGGATTCTTGAAGAAGAACTGCACCTGAGGATCCTCCAGGCTCTTCTTGCCGAGGTCGATGACACCCTGGAGCATCAGGTTAGCCTTCTCCAGCTGGTCGTAGAAGAAGAGATAGTCCTGAGAGTACTCCACTACTCTACCCTGCTTGTCGTTGACAGCAAAGTTGGAACGGAGTACATTGAAGCCGCTGAACATCCAGCAGCGACCGGAACTCTTCTGGTTATGGATGCTCTGAGAAGGAGTCTCGATGCTGAAATGAGTATCTACCGGAGCCTCATTCGCATGATTCTTCACGAGATCATCGATGTTGTTGCCAGCGATAGCGTTAAACAAAGCCTTGTTGGTCACACCGCCAGTCTGGCTTTTCTCTATCTGCTGGAGCATAGTCTGATTGATGCCGCCATTCTTGGTCTGCGCCATCATCGAGAGGGAAGCCATCATCAAGGCTCCCACAAAGAACAGGTTCTTTTTCATTTATTTAATCTTTATGTTTAGTTACTTATTTACTGGAAAAGCGCAACCGGAGAGAACGAAAGGTTCCTCTCCTTTTACTGATTCCTTCCTAATTTTTTGCAAAAATACAAAGAATTATCGAAAAAAGCGAAATTCTTCCCATAAAAATGTTATTTTATGAAAAAAAGCATTACCTTTGCACTTATAAAATTATTAAATTATGGACAAAAGTAAGTTTAGTCTGTTAAGCAATATCAAATATCCTAATGATTTGCGCAAACTGAGCATTAATCAGTTGCCAGAGGTATGCAAAGAATTGAGAGAAGACATCATCGACGAAGTGGCTGTAAATCCAGGTCATTTTGCTTCCTCTCTGGGTGTTGTGGAAATCACCGTAGCTTTACACTACGTGTACAATACTCCTGAAGACCGCATCGTCTGGGATGTAGGCCATCAGGCATACGGACATAAGATTCTGACTGGAAGACGTGAGGCATTCTGCACCAACAGAAAGCTCCATGGCATTCGTCCATTCCCAACACCACTTGAAAGTGAATACGACACCTTCACCTGCGGACATGCCAGCAACTCTATCTCGGCAGCTCTGGGTATGGCGGTGGCAGCACGCGAAACAGGCAACAAAGACCGCCACGTAGTAGCCGTTATCGGCGATGGTGCGATGAGCGGTGGTTTAGCTTTCGAAGGACTCAACAATGTATCAAGTACTCCAAACGATATGCTCATCATCCTCAACGATAATGATATGAGCATCGACCGTGCCGTGGGTGGCATGGAGAAGTATCTCCTCCAGCTCGACACCAACGAGACCTACAACAAGGTTCGCTTCAAGGCTTCGCAGTGGCTCCACTCCAAGGGTATTCTCAATGATAACCGCAAGAACGGCATCATCCGGCTGAACAATGCCTTCAAGTCGGTATTAAGCCATCAGCAGAATATCTTCGAGGGAATGAACATCCGATACTTCGGACCATTCGACGGTCATGATGTAAAGGAAGTGGTAAGAATCCTGAAGCAGCTCAGAAGCATGAAAGGCCCTAAGCTGCTCCACCTGCATACCACCAAGGGCAAGGGATACGAACCAGCCGAGAAAAGTGCTACCATCTGGCATGCACCAGGCAAATTTGACCCGGAAACCGGCGAGAGAATCATTGCCGACAACAGCAACAAGCCTCCTAAGTTTCAGGATGTCTTCGGAAAGACCCTGCTGGAACTTGCCGAGCAGAACCCTAAGATCGTAGGCGTGACACCAGCCATGCCTACCGGATGCTCTATGAACATCATGATGAAGGCGATGCCAAACCGCACCTTCGACGTAGGTATCGCCGAGGGTCATGCAGTCACCTTCTCGGGTGGTATGGCAAAGGATGGTCTGATTCCTTTCTGCAACATCTACAGTTCGTTTGCACAGCGTGCCTACGACAATATCATCCACGATATGGCACTCCTCAACCTGCCTGTAGTGCTCTGCCTCGACCGTGCCGGACTGGTAGGAGAAGATGGTCCTACCCATCATGGCGCCTTCGACCTGGCAGCCCTGCGCCCTATCCCGCATCTCACCATCGCTTCGCCGATGGATGAGCACGAACTGCGCAACCTGATGTATTCAGCCCAGCTGCCAGACCACGGAAGCTACGTGATCCGTTATCCTCGTGGCTGCGGTGTGCTTGTAGATTGGCGCAACAAGATGGAGGAAATCAAGACCGGTACCGGCAGAAAGCTGAAAGACGGAGAAGATGTAGCCGTGCTCACCATCGGTCCTATCGGAAACGATGCCATCCAGGCAATCGAAGAGGTAGAGAAGGAAACGAAGATGAGCGTTGCGCACTACGATATGCGATTCGTGAAGCCGCTGGATGAAAACATCCTCACCGAGGTGGGCAAGAAGTTCAAGCGCATCGTGACCATAGAAGATGGTGTAAGAATGGGCGGAATGGGATCTGCCGTACTCGAATGGATGAGCGACCACGGCTATCAGCCACAGATAACCCGCCTGGGATTGCCAGACGATTTTGTGGAGCATGGCACCGTAGAACAGCTGCGCGAGATTGTACATCTCGACCACAAGAGCATCAAGAATGCCATTATCGGAAAATAGAGCATCGAAATTTAAATATTCATCAATATGAAAATCATCATAGCTGGCGCCTATGCCATCGGTACCCACCTGGCGCGACTCCTGTCGCGCAGCAAGGAGGAGATTACACTCATCGATGAAAGCGAAGAGCACCTGGCAAGTATCGGCTCCGACTGCGATCTGCTCACCATGATAGGAAAGCCTACCAGTCTGCAGACCCTGAGGGATGCCGGTGTTCAGGATACGGATCTCTTCATCGCGGTCACCCCGGTGGAGAGTACCAATATCACCTCCAGCATCCTTGCCAAGAATCTCGGTGCCAAGCGCACCGTGGCACGTGTGGATAATCCGGAATACATGGAACCGCAGGCACAGGAATTCTTCAAGGAACTCGGTATCAGCAAGCTCATCTATCCGGAGATGCTCGCTGCCGTAGATATCAACAACGGACTCAAGATGAGTTGGGTGCGCCAGCGCTGGGATGTGCACGACGGCGCCCTCGTGATGCTCGGCATCAAGCTGCGTGAGGGATGCGAAATCCTCAACGAGCCGCTCAAGAACATCAGCGGTCCCAACGACCCTTACCACGTGGTAGCCATCAAGCGAGGCAGCGATACCATCATCCCGGGTGGTAACGATGAGCTGAAGCTCTACGACCTCGCCTACTTCATGACCACCCGCAACTACATTCCCTACATCCGCAAGATTGTGGGAAAGGAGCATTATGTGGATGTGAAGAACGTGATGGTGATGGGTGGCGGACGCACTGCCGTAAGAGCCGTGAAGAAAATGCCGGAATACATGGAGTGCAAGATTATCGAGAAAGATGAGAATCGCTGCGAATATCTCAACGATATCCTCGACGACAATCATATCCTTATCATCCACGGCGATGGCCGCGACATTCCTCTCCTTACAGAGGAAGGAATCAGAAGCACCCAGGCTTTCGTGGCGCTGACGGGAAATGCGGAGACCAATATCCTCGCCTGCCTCACCGCCAAGAGAATGGGTGTACGCAAGACCGTGGCTGCCGTAGAAAACGTGGATTACGTGAGCATGGCAGAAAGTCTGGATATCGGTACCATCATCAACAAGAAGATGATTGCTGCCAGCTACATCTATCAGATGATGCTCGATGCCGACGTGATGAACGTCAGATTCCTGATGAGTGCCAACGCCGATGTGGCTGAATTCATCGCCAAGGAAGATTCCAAGGTTACCAAGAAACCGGTGAAAGACCTGGGAATGCCTATCGGTGTTACCATTGGTGGTCTGGTGAGAAACGGCGAAGGTATGCTGGTTTCGGGTAACACCCAGATAGAACCGGGCGACTCGGTAATGGTATTCTGCCACAACATCAATATGAAGAAAATTGAGAAATATTTCATTTAGTCTCTATATATAATAAGGTATATTATATATAATAAGGTATAAAGACAAGAGGGAATGATAAACAGTAAGTTGATATACAAGATACTGGGACAGTTGCTTTTCATCGAGGCATTCCTGCTCTTCATCAGTCTGCTGGTGGCATACTACTACCAGCAGGACGACATCTTCGCTTTCGTGGTAGCCACACTAACCACCATCGGCGGCGGACTCATCCTGAAATGGAAAGGACATGGAGCAGACAATTCGATGTCGCGCCGTGATGCCTACCTCGTGGTATCGCTCTCATGGATCATCTTCAGTCTCTTCGGTACCCTGCCCTTCATGGTCAGCGGTTACATCAATAACTTTACGGATGCCTACTTCGAGACGATGTCGGGATTCACCACCACGGGAGCCACCATTCTGGATGATGTGGAGTGCTTCCCGCACGGATTGCTGTTCTGGCGATCGCTCACCCAGTGGATAGGCGGTTTGGGAATCGTGTTCTTCACCATCGCCCTGCTGCCATCACTTGTAGGAGGACAGACCAAGGTGTTTGCCGCCGAGGCTACGGGTCCTATCAAGACCAAGCTGCATCCCCGGCTCTCCACTTCGGCAAAATGGATCTGGAGTATCTATCTGATGCTCACCATCGCCTGCATCGTATCCTACTATGTGGCAGGAATGAATCTCTTCGACAGTTTCAACTATGCGATGACCACTACGGCTACGGGTGGTTTCTCCACCCACAACAGCAGTACCGAGTTCTTCCATTCGCCGGCGCTGGAATACATCTGTGCATTCTTCTGCTTCCTCTCGGGAGTGAACTTCACCCTACTCTATGCGGCAGTCATCAAGTTTAAGATCAAAGATCTGTTCAAGAACTCGGAGTTCAAGTTCTATATGTTCCTCGTCACCGCCTTTACGGCTTTCATCATGGTAGAGCTGATGGCGATGCGCAACTACGATATGGAGCATGCCTTCCGCAGCGCCGTCTTCCAGGTGGTTTCATTCATCACCACCACAGGCTTGTTTAATGATGATGCAGCCCTCTGGCCTCATGTCACCTGGGTGATATTGGCAACCTGCATGTTCTTCGGAGCCTGCTCGGGCAGTACGAGTGGAGGTTTGAAATGTATCCGCGCCGTGATGCTGGTAAGAATGGTGAAGAATGAATTCCGCCAGATTCTGCATCCTAATGCGGTACTGCCTCTGAAGATTGATGGTGTGAACGTGCCGATGCAGAAGCGGGTTACGCTGCTCGCCTTCCTCACTACCTATCTCATCATCTGCCTGGTCATCTCCTTCACGATGATAGCCATGGGCATTGACAACACCAATGCCATCACCATCACCCTGAGCTGTGTGGGCAACGTAGGTCCGACGCTGGGTACGGAGATTGGTCCGACGATGTCGTGGAGCGAACTGCCGGATGTGGCAAAATGGTTCTGCTCGCTGATGATGCTCATCGGACGTCTGGAGATATTCAGCGTACTGGTAATCTTCACTCCAGCCTTCTGGAGAGAGAACTAGTTTCCGCAGGAGGCAGGTACTGGAAATCCTAGACAATAAACATTTTATCAACTAATTCAATAAAATTATGAAACCATTAAAATTTGAACCGCTATTGAAGTCCACCATCTGGGGTGGAAACAAGATCATCGCCTTCAAGCATCTTGACATCAAGCAGGAGAAAGTTGGCGAGAGTTGGGAAATCTCAGGTGTTCCTGGCAACGAGAGCATCGTAGCCGACGGCGAGATGAAGGGCAAGAAGCTCAATGAGGTTGTTGCTGAATTGAAGGAGAATTTCCTCGGTGCAGATAACTATAAGCGTTTTGGCAACGAGTTTCCATTGCTTATCAAGTTTATCGATGCCAATACCGACCTTTCTATCCAGGTACATCCTAATGACGAAATTGCCAAGAAGCAGGGTAAGGAGCGCGGCAAGACCGAGATGTGGTATGCGCTGCCAAGCGAGCCAGATGCCAAGCTCTACAACGGCTTGAAGATGCAGATTACTCCTGAGCAGTACAAGGAGATGGTGGAGAATGATACCATCACCGATGCCCTGGCTCAGTATAACGTGAAGGAGGACGACTGCTTCTTTATCCCTGCCGGCAGAATCCACGCCATTGGAACAGGCTGTTTCGTTGCCGAGATTCAGCAGACCAGCGATGTTACCTATCGTATCTACGATTTCAAGCGCAAGGACAAGGATGGCAACTATCGCCAGCTCCACACCAAGGAAGCATCTGAGTGCATCGACTACACCGTATTGGCAGACTATCGCCAGAACTACACTCCTGCCAAGAATCAGGGTGTTAGCATGGTACAGTGCCCTTACTTCACCACAGCCGTTTATGATCTCGATGAGCCAATGACGCTGGATTATTCAGAGTTGGACAGCTTCGTGATTCTGATTGGCTTGAAGGGTGAGGCTAAGATTACCGACAACGAGGGTAACGAGATTACGCTCCAGGGCGGCGAGAGCATCGTAGTTCCTGCCTCTACCCAGACATTGAAGGTAGAAGGAACCTTGAAGTTCCTGGAGACATACGTATAAAAATGAAAAGAAATAAAAAGGCTCGCAAGTTTTATTGCCTTGCGAACCTTTTTATTAAACTATTGAATCTCTGCCAAAACTCAACTTTGAAGAATAAAGGAGAAACGAACATGGACAAAGGACAATTTCTATTATATCAAACTCCCGATGGAGAATCAAAGATAGAGGTAAAGTTGCAAGACGATACCGTTTGGCTGTCACTCGACCAAATGGCAGAGCTTTTCCAACGCAACAAATCCACCATTTCCAGACATATTAAGAATGTGTTGGAGGAGGGAGAGTTAGATGAAAATATGGTAGTTGCAAAATTTGCAACTACCACAAAACATGGAGCTATAGAAGGTAAGACACAAAAACATCTTGTATCATATTACAACCTCGACATGATTATCAGCGTAGGCTATCGCGTTCATTCTTATCGCGGTGTACAATTCCGAATTTGGGCAACCAAGGTGCTAAAGGAGTATATCGTGAAGGGGTTTGCCTTAAACGACGACTTATTGAAACGTGCAGGCGGCGGTAACTATTTCGATGAACTTCTAGCAAGAATTAGGGACATCCGTTCTAGTGAAAAGGTATTCTATCGCAAGGTACTGGAAATCTATGCGCTCAGTATCGACTATGACCCTCGTGTGGAAATGACCCAAAAGTTCTTCAAGACGGTACAAAACAAAATGCACTATTCTGTGCATGGGCATACCGCAGCGGAAATCATCTATGAACGTGCAGATGCCCAAAAAGATTTCATGGGACTCACCACTTGGTCAGGTGCTATGCCTACAAAGCCAGAAGCCGAGATTGCGAAGAATTATCTCACACAAGCCGAGATTAAATCGCTGAATCGCATCGTGAGTCTCTATCTTGACTTTGCAGAAATGCAGGCAGAAGAGCATCGCCCAATGTATATGAAGGACTGGATTAACATCCTAGACGACTTTCTCCGCATCTCTCGAAAAGACATACTTACCCATGCAGGTAAGATATCTGCAAAGTTGGCAAAGGAAAAGGCTGATACTGAATACGACAAATTCAAAGAACGAACAAAGAATGACCTTTCTCCTGTAGAAATTCACTTCCTAGAAAACTTTGAAAGAGAGCGGAAACGATTGTCCGATGACAGAGATAAAGCAGATAGCTAATACTTATAGCAAAAGAGTGAAGAATTCAATAGGCATTGCACATGAATTCTTCACTCTTCTGTTGGCTTCCTCTCGGTCGCCGATTTTCAATTCTTCACTCTTCACTCAAATACTTCTCCACATCCGCCTGTATCTTCTGGAATTCCGGAGAGAACTGGTAGAAGGTGTTCTTCTTCATCATCATTTTCACCTTGCCCAGACTGTTCTCATAGCATGCCATCTCGGTGCGTGCCTGCTCGGAATGAACCGCCCTATCACGGATTTCATTCTCCCTGACATTGCGCAAGGTATCGCAGACCGTCTGCACCAAAGGGCAAACCACCAGGTCGAAAAGATGATGACCCTGTATATATAAATAGGTGTTATGCTCGTTTACCCCCAGATTATTCAGATACTGGATCATATCCGGCAGCTCATCCTTGAACGTCTTGAAGCGGCGCTCCAGCTGGAAAAGCTTCGCCCTCACCTTCTTGGCAAGATAATTGATAGCCTGCTGAGGGTCCTGGATTCTGACTGATGGCAATACGATGACCTTGTCGAACTCTGCCATATCAAAATGCATCGACATCTTGCGATGACGGATATAGAAGAGAAGATGCCACACGAAGAGCGGCCATATCGTACGGGAATACGCCTCCATGAATCTTTCGAAATCGAAGATATGGGTATCGTTCAACGTCACCATCACGCAGGTTTCGTGCAAACCCTTGGAATAACACTGGAAATTCTCAATGGCATAAGCGTAGGTATGGAAGATATAAGGATTCTCCAGCATCAGCTGAGAAGCCTCGGTAGTACCCTGCTGCAGAAAATCGTAGTCGGCATCCACACAGGCTATCATATCCTTGCCCACCCCCTTGAGCATATTACTGATAGCTGCCTTCTTGCCGCGGTCGAGATGGTTGTTGCGGGTAGGAAGCAGGATTTCGAAATAGCGGGTCTCATCCTCAAACTTTCCCAGCACCGACCGCCAGAAGAAGACATCATCGTAGCTCTCGACGTAAGCCACTATCTTGCGCCGAGCCTTCTTCGAGGTCATCTTGTTGGCGGCCTCAAAGTAGAGGGAGTTGATATTATCGGTTAAACGTTTAGCCATAATACTTCTTTTTCACTTATATCGTGATGTCGCTCACATCCGTCACCCTATCGGTCCATCCGTCCATCACCACGGCAGGACTGTGGGTGGTCATGATGATCTGGATGTTCGGATTGAGTTTCAGCACCAGACCGATGAGCTGCTTCTGCCATTCGAAGTGAAGGCTGATTTCCGGTTCATCCATAAAGAGGACATAAGATTGGTTGTCCTCCACCAGCACGGTAAGGAGGATGGCGAGAATCTGCTTCTCACCAGCCGAGAGCTGATAAGGCGAGAGCTGCTCACCTATCTGGTTGAAGCGGATTTCGTTGGCAGTACGGATGATGGTCTTGCCGGTATCCTTGAAAAGACCATCTACGATATCCTGGAACATCTTCTTCGGTTCGCTCAGCTGCTGAGCCTTGAAGGCGGCATCCGGTTCGCCACTCTGAAGCACGGCGATGATGCGGTTGCCGATGTTCACCTGATAATCCAGATACTTGCGCTGCAGCTGGAAGAGCTGCCAGTCGAGTTCGGTAACCAGGGTAAGGTCTATCTTGTTGATCATCTCGGCATTCATCAGTGGTCTATCTACCGATCGGATTACATCATATCTAATCCACTTTGCCTCCTCCGGCTCCACCTTCAGATGCACGCCCTTGATCATGTGACTAGGGAATTCGCCGCCAGCCGCCAGACCCTTTACCACCTTATTTAATATAGTACTCTTGCCCACGCCGTTTACACCACTCAGGATATTGACACGGCGGTCAAGGTTCCAAAGAATATGTTTGGTACCGCTCCAGAGAGATTCTATCTCTATCTGTTTGATATAATCAGCATATTTCTGCATAAGATATTCTCCTATCTTTAATCGTCAAGAACTGAAAAAGACAATAGTCTTAACTTCTTAACTTCTTTAACTTCTAAAAAATATACCGCAAATATACCAAAATTCCTCGAATTTTTGTACCTTTGCACTCGATTTTATTCAAAATAAAGAAGATTTAAATAGAAATAAGGAAAAATGGATAACAAACGACCTCTTATCGCCCACCTGTGCCTCTTCTGTTCCGGCGCATTCTGGGGACTGATGGCTCCCGTAGGCAAGGATGCCATGCTTCACGGCATCAACGGCATCGACCTGGTGAGCTTCCGCGTATTGGGTGGCGCCATTCTCTTCTGGCTCACCTCGCTCTTCACCAAGAAAGAGCATGTTCCAGTAAAAGATATCGTCAAGTTTGCTGCAGCAGGACTCTTTGCCCTCGTGTTCAACCAGTGTTCTTACACCATCGGTCTGAACATGACCTCGCCTAGCAATTCCAGCATCATGACCACCTCGATGCCTATCTTCGCCATGGTTTTCTCCTTCCTGATTTTGAAGGAGCCTATCACCTGGAAGAAGGCGCTCGGTGTACTGATGGGATGTGCAGGTGCCGTCATCATCATCATGACAAGTGCCACGGCTGGCAATGCCAAGGTGGGAAACATCTGGGGCGACCTGCTCTGTATGTCGGCGCAGCTTTCCTTCGCTCTCTACCTGTCGCTCTTCAAGAACCTGCTGTCTAAGTATTCGCTCTTCACCATCAACAAGTGGATGTTCCTCTGGGCCACCATCATTATATGGCCTTTCACCATCAGTCACGTGATGGGCATCGACTTTGCCAATGTTCCGATGAGCACCTGGTGGGAAACGGGCTACGTAGTTCTCTTCGGCACGTATCTGGGCTACATCTGCATGATGATTGGTCAGAAGACTCTGCGCCCTACCGTGGTGAGTGTATATAACTATGTGCAGCCGCTGGTATCGGTCACAGTGAGTGTTATCGTAGGTCTCGCCGTATTCAAGGGTATGCAGGCGATTGCCGCCATCCTCGTATTCTCTGGCGTATGGCTCGTAGTAAAGAGTAAGTCGAAGCATGATATCGACCTGCACGACCACAGTCTGGCTTACGAGAAAAGACATGCTTAGATAGCTTTAATGTCGATTTATAAAACTAAAACTGTCCCCATCTGAAATAACAGATGAGGACAGTTTTTTTGCTATATAAGAAAAGAAGATCAGAAAAGAATATCAGCAACCGAAGTAAACCATCAATCCACCCAATACGATATACAGCAGGGCGTATGGGATGGTCGAACGGAGAATCTCTCCATCCTTTCCCTCCATATCGCAGGCTGCAGTAGCGATGGCGATGCTCTGCGGACTGATCATCTTGCCACCCGTGGCTCCCGTGGTATTGGCAGCAACTAGCCAGTTCTCCTGACCGCCCTCCATACCAAAGAATGTGCTCTGTCCCGTCATGCCCAACTGGTTGGCTACATGAGCCTGGAGTTTGGCAAAGAGGATATTCGAAGAGGTATCAGAACCCGTTACGAAGGTTCCGATGGCACCAATCATCGGCGCTACCAGAGGATAGAAATCACCCGTTACAGCCACCAGACCTGAGGCGATGGAAGTAATCATTCCCGAATAGTTCATCACACTTGCCAGAGCTATCAGCGAACAGATGGTCACCACCGTCTTGCGCAGATTCACCGTGGTACGGGCAAGAATCACCATCAGTCTCTTGAGGCTCAACCCCTGAACCAATCCACCAATCGTAGCACCCAGGAAAAGCATCAGGCCTGCATTGGAAATCCAGCCAAACTTAAAGGTGCTGTCGAGCACTGGCAGATGAACCGCACTCACCAGATGACTCTTGAGGAAAGCATTGACCGGAGGACAGAGCGCTCCGGAAACCAGGATGAATATCAATATAAAGAGGTAAACGCTCCATGCCTTCAGGCTTTCGGCAAGCGCAAAGGTTTCCTTATCCTGCACCTTGCTCTTTCTGGCAAATACCTTGGCGTATGCGATGATGGCGATAATGGCTGCCAGCGAACCGATGATGGCTGGAGTCTCGGAACCGAGATAATAGCCGCAGACAAACTGCACTACCACGGAAATCACTCCCACCCAGAGGGCGATGATGAGATTCTTGATAAGATTGTGCTTATCGGTAAACGTCAGGATAATAAAAGGCAGGATGATAAAGAGAGGTGACAGCTGGATGATGGCGAAGGCCGAAGTCTCGCAAATCTGAGCCGCCGAAGCCGATCCGCTTTCCGCCACCTCGTTACAGAGCGTAGTAACCGGTACACCCACGGCACCAAATCCCGTAGCCACGGTATTACCAATCAGGGATACCAGAGCCGAGAACATCGGTTTGAAGCCGAGTCCGATGAGGATGGCAGCAGGTATCGCCACCGCCGTTCCGAAGCCCGCCATACCTTCGAGCAGTCCGCCGAATCCCCATACGAGGAGCAGCACGAGCAGTCCCTTATCATCGGTAATCGATGTAAACTGCCTCTTGATTACCTCAATCTGCTTGCTTTCCACGAGGATATTATAGCTGTAAATAGCCATCAGGATGATGATGAGAATCGGGAATACCGCCTTCAGGATGCCTTCCACCACCGCCCATCCCGTTAGGGCGATCACGCTATCCTCCGCATGTTCCGGGGCAATCATGCCCAGCGGCGAAGCAGCGAAGAGAGCGAGAAACACGGTAACTACGAGCGTCAGCAAGGCGCTTTTATGACCTGCCATCTTGAAGCCGAGCATCAGGATGAACAGCAACACGATGGGAATAATAGAAACTATTGATGCCATAAGCCATTCAGTTTTTTATTGTTTTCGATTGAAAAATTTTATGTCTTCGATTGCTAAATTTTATGTTTATGACTGCAAAAATAACATTTTTCTTTGAAAAAAGAAAGCATTTTTTGAAAAAAATCTTTTTTAAGATGTCCGATTTTTCAATTTCATACGTCTATAGAGTGTTAAGGTTATGAGAACAGAAGAATTCAAACATATCATCCTACCGATGCGCAGCGACTTGAAAGCGTATGCGCTAAGGTTGACTGAGAGTGACGACAATGCAGAAGACCTCGTGCAGGAAGTCATGCTCAGGCTGTGGGACATGCGCCAGAATATCAAGGCAGAAAATAACCTCAAGGCGCTCGCCATCACCATCATGCGCAACAAGTTTTATGACCAGTGCCGACATGAGGAGCGGAACTTCACCACCGACAAGGTGATGGAAGTACCCATAGAAGACCGGCGGGCAGAGCAACGGGACGAGGTAAACCTCATCAAGCAGATAGTGGCACAGCTTCCGACCTTGCAGCAGCAGATATTCCGCATGAAGGAGATAGAAGGCTATACTGCCGATAAAATCATGCAGATAACGGGATGTACTGCCGATAATCTCCGAAAGAATCTCTCCCGAGCCCGACTCAAAATCAGAGAGACCTATATGAATATCGTGAAACAGAACAAAATAAAGAAGGAGGAAAGAAGATGAACAATAAAATAAAAAGAATCGATGAATTCAAGAATACCAATGAATTCAAGACGATACAGGACTTGCTCGACAAGTATATGGATGGTGCCACATCCAATGAGGAAGAGGCAACGCTCAGAAAATTTTTCGAAGAGCATGGCAATGATATTCCGGAAGAATGGGAATCCTATCGCGCCCTCTTCAGCTATATCGGATTCGAACAGATGAATCTTTCTCAAATTCTAAAAGAAGAAAAAGAGAAGGAGATAGAAAAGGAGGATATTCTAGAAGATGAAGAAAAGAATATCCCAAAGAAAGAAGGAAAGAAAGAGGAAGCTTCTCGCAGCAGATGGCTCAAATATTTCGGCACTTCTGTGGCAGCCGCCGCTATCATCGCATTCCTGATTGTAGGCATCCAGAAGATAGCCCAGCCTCAGCCTGAATGTTATGCGGTTATCGATGGAAAGGTTTATACCGACCAGGAATTCGTGCACCATGAAGCCCTGGATGCCCTGGAAGATGTTTCGGCAGATTCCGAAGATCCATTCAGTGCCCTGGATATGATGAAACAATAAATTCATCTTTTAGATGAAACAATCAATCAAACTATAAAGTATAATATTTATAATAAGGTATAGAATATGAAACGATGCAACTTGATAAAACGCTTCTTCATCGGACTGCTTCTTATCGTGGTAGCCTCGATTTCGGCTAATGCCCAGGAGGGACTATACGTAAAAAGTATATTCCAACGATTCGGACACGCCAAGGGATGCAAGATGGTTACGATGCAGAATACGCAACTCAAAGGTTACAGGCTCAAGATATACAAGAGCCTGGTATATAAGAACCATGCCACGGAAATAGCCCACTATCTGAAGTCCGACCGCAAGGCTGCAAAGAAAATCAGAGAAGTGGTGGAGAATGGAAAGATGGTGAGCGGCTATTACATGATGGCACCCTTGAGCAATGGCAACAACCGCTTTATCCTCTTCAGTAACCCGAGTAAAAGTAAGGGAACCGTGATTTATATAGAAGGCGACCTGTCGCCCGAAGATATCATGCAACTCTGCTATTCCAGAAGATAGAAGCAACATCTTCCTACAGGAATCCTCTCAATAAGAATAAGAAACAATATAAAATATAGTATTATGAATATCAAAAACGTAATGATGATGGCTGCCATGATGCCAGCCTTCGCCCTTGCTGAAACCAACAGCAACAGTGCACCAGCCTCGGTAGAGGCTAACGACACCACAATCAGAGTGAACGACCAGAACATCGTCATCAAGCAGGATGGTGAACAGACTTCTGTGAAGATATATAAGATGAACGGCAACGAGCTGAACGAGATGACCAAGATTTCCGAAACCCAATTCGTAGATGGTCAGGAAATAGAAAAGGTATTTGTCACCTCACCTTTCATCCCTCAGACTTTGAGCAAGCGCAAGCGCAGTCTGGAGAGTCATTATCCAACCTTCTTCTTCGGCTGCAGCCAGTTGCCAGGCAGCAGGGGAAGCATGGGAGGCAACAACGAGATGCACAGTCGCGACTCCAAGTCGTGGGAATGGGGCATCACCCTCACCAGTCTCTGCTTCCGCCTTTCCAACGAAATGGCGCTCACCTCCTCTCTCTCCATCGGACAGGTACACCACCATTTCAAGGACAATTATGTATTAAGCACCGAAAACGGGGTATCGGCAATGACTCCGATAGATGGCGAGACGCTGAAGAAAAGCTATATCAGCTACAATGTGCTCCGCCTGCCTATCATGCTGGAGTGGCAGAAGCGCATAGGATGCCATGATGCATTCCTGGCGTTAGGTCCATCGGTAGAATACCGCTGGCACGAGCATTCCCGCTACTTCATCGGAAAACACAAGCATACCGAAACGGGCGATATCAACCTCAAGCCTATCGGCCTGAACCTGGAAGCCCGTGCTGGCTACTCAGGAGTGATGCTCTACGCCCGTGCCGGAATAACCCCGCTGCTCAACAAGACCAAGGCTCCCGAGTGCTACCCGATGACCATCGGCTTAGGATTTAGACTGTAATTTCTCTCAAAAAAGTGGCGATAAGTATGCGAAATCTCATAAAAAAACATAGATTTCGCACACCTATCGCCACTTTTTGCTGTTTACCAGCCAAACTCGGAAGTGAAACACAGCCAAATTGGGTAACAAATCATGGCCAAATTAGGTAACAAAACACGGCCAAATTAGGTAATTTTGCCCATTTTTCTACTAAAAAATACCCGAATACCACAAACGTGGTAGCAGGAATACTACTCATATGCTATTTCAGAATCCAGAAAATCGCCGTACCTTTGCAGCGTCAATCAGAACAAACAGCATGATGACTTTCAGAAGGACATCAGAATGTCTTTCAGAAGAATGTCTTTCAGAGAGAGAACATCAATCTGATTTCTGGGCGACAGATTTATATAAATGAATAAGATTGAGTATTAACGTAAAATTAAAGAAAGGACATAGATTATGAGTACAGAAAAGAAACTTCGCTTTGAGACACTTCAGTTGCATGTAGGTCAGGAAAATCCAGATCCAGCTACCGACGCCCGTGCGGTGCCTATCTACCAGACCACAAGTTACGTGTTCCGCAACTCTCAGCACGCTGCCGATCGCTTCGGACTCCGTGACGCAGGTAATATCTATGGTCGCTTGACCAACTCTACTCAGGGTGTATTCGAAGACCGTGTGGCTGCCCTCGAGGGTGGTATAGCTGGTTTGGCTGTCGCTTCTGGTGCTGCCGCCGTTACCTACGCTCTGCAGAACATCCTTCAGAACGGCGACCACATCGTAGCTGCCGACAACATCTACGGTGGTACTTATAACCTCATCACTCATACATTATCCACACAGGGTGTCAGCTACACCATCGTGGATCCTCGCAACTTCGAGCAGGTAGAGGCTGCCATCCAGGACAATACCAAGGCACTCTATGCAGAGACCTTCGGAAATCCTAACTCTGATGTAACCGATATCGATAAGTTGGCAGAGATTGCTCATCGCCACAACATCCCATTGATTATCGACAACACCTTCGGCACCCCATACCTCATCCGTCCTATCGAGCACGGAGCAGACATCGTGGTTCACTCTGCTACCAAGTTCATCGGCGGTCATGGTTCATCTCTCGGTGGTGTCATCGTAGATGGCGGTAAGTTCGACTGGAAGGCAAATGCCGACAAGTTCCCTACTCTCGCCAAGCCAGACCCATCTTATCATGGTGCCGTATTCGCAGATGTAGCCGGAGCAGCAGCCTTCGTAACCCGAATCCGTGCGGTCATCCTTCGTGATACCGGTGCAACCATCTCTCCATTCAATGCCTGGATTCTTCTTCAGGGCTTGGAGACATTGAGCCTCCGTGTAGAGCGTCACGTTCAGAATGCATTGAAGGTAGTAGAGTATCTGGAGAACAACCCTAAGGTGGCTAAGGTTAATCACCCAGCCGTTCCTTCTCATCCAGACCACGAGCTTTACAAGAAGCTCTTCCCTAACGGCGGTGGTTCTATCTTCACCTTCGATATCAAGGGCGGCGAGAAAGAGGCATGGGAGTTCATCGACCACCTGCGCATCTTCTCTTTGCTGGCTAACGTAGCCGACGTGAAGTCACTGGTTATCCACCCAGCAACAACCACCCACTCTCAGCTGAGCCCAGAGGAGTTGGAGGAGCAGCACATCTATCCTTCTACCGTTCGATTGAGCATCGGTATCGAGAACATCGACGACCTGATTGAGGCACTCGATGAGGCATTTACCTACGTAAAGTAAAAATATTAATGATTTAAATTAGAGTACAGTTATGGCAAAGATATATAAACAGATTACTGATTTAATCGGTAAGACCCCATTGGTAGAATTGGGTAAGTATTCAGCATCCAAGGGTTTGGAGACTCCTGTGATTGCTAAGGTAGAATTCTTCAATCCTGGCGGAAGCGTAAAGGATCGTATCGCACTTGCGATGATCGAGGACGCTGAGCAGAAGGGCATCCTGAAACCAGGTGCCACCATCATCGAACCAACCAGCGGTAACACGGGTGTAGGTCTGGCTCTGGTATCAGCTGTAAAGGGCTACCACCTCATCCTCACCATGCCTGAAACCATGAGCGTGGAGCGCAGAAACCTGGTGAAGGCTTACGGTGCAGAAGTGAGATTGACCAGCGGTAAGGACGGAATGCCTGGCGCCATCAAGGCTGCCGAGGAACTCCGTGATTCCATTCCGGGTTCCGTGATTCTGGGACAGTTTACCAACCCAGCCAATCCTGCCAAGCACTATGCCACAACTGGACCAGAAATCTGGGCTGATACCGATGGCGAGATTGATATCTTCGTAGCCGGTGTAGGTACTGGTGGAACCATTTCGGGTATCGCCAAGTATCTGAAGGAGCAGAATCCAAACGTGAAGGTGATTGCCGTAGAACCAGCCACATCACCTGTATTGAACGGCGGACAGAGCGGTCCTCACAAGATTCAGGGCATCGGTGCCGGTTTCATTCCAGAGACTTACTCTTCAGAATATATCGATGAAGTATTGGATATTCAGAACGATGATGCCATCAAGGCAGGTCGTGACTTGGCTCAGACCGAGGGTCTTCTGGTAGGAATATCATCAGGTGCCGCCGCCTTTGCAGCCACCGAGATTGCGAAGCGTCCTGAGAACAAGGGCAAGAAGATTGTTGCCCTCTTGCCAGATACTGGCGAGCGTTATTTAAGCACTGTACTCTACGCTTTCGAGGAGTATCCTTTGTAATTCACAAAAGCACCGCCATAACTACCTTTTTATATAGTTATGCGGTGCTATATGTTAATATCCCCATTTCGTATCCAGTTTCACCTCTTCGGTATGGATGACATTCTCTGTGAGCAAGGCACGGTTGCCGGAGAGGATTTTGATTTCCTGATAATTTGCAGGATAATACAAACCTTAGAGCGAAGCGGTTCCAAGCACCGGAGAAAAGCCTTAAAGGCTCTCAATCCACTTCTTACCGCTTTTCGTAAAAGCAGACCAAAGATAAAGGCAGCATGCAACGATTCCTACACCACCTAAAACAATATACATTCCTTCCATAATTATTTCTTTTTTAAAATATTATCAGCAAACAGCGCTAAGAAAATAGTAGAAAATAATCCCACACCTAACAGCAAAGCATAGGGTTTAGCGTCCTCTACACCTAGTACAAGACCAACTGCAGCAACAACTACCATTGCAGTAAAGCAGGTGTTAGCAAGCTGATATATAAACTTGCTCAGATTTTCTCTGCGAGTCTTTTCTTTTTCCTTATCTTCTTTTGCTGTCATACCTTACTATATTTATATTTTTGCAAAAATACGATAAAATCTAATTATTTCCAAGAAAGTATCATATTTTTTAGCAATCTTTAAATCAAGCGTAAATCACCGTAACTACTCAGCACCCCTATGGGCATGAGTAATCGTCTTACTGTTGTACTACAGCAAGAATTGCATTGAATTTAGA
>NZ_JBBNGE010000036.1:0-34731 GCF_040095255.1 Segatella sinensis
TATAAATCTTCAGAGAAAACGATACAAGATAGAAGCCAAGAACTCCGAGCTTAAGAATGTCTTAGGATATGACAGGGCCCTGTCATACGGTTTGTCGTGCATGGAAATGCAGGGAGCTTTGACTATTTTCGCTGCAAATGTGAAGAGAATCCTCAAATTGATGCAAAATGCATAAGGGGGAAACAGATTCCTCTATATATTGCCAAATCTAAGCGCTAGAAACGCTATAGAAAGCTATTTTGGGCTATATTCCTGTCCAAAAAAGTATTCCACTTTTAAAAGATGAAATGCTTCTTGGACAAGAATTAAAGTTCAAAAACAAACTATGCAACTTTAAACGGGTACCTTTTTCAGTGACCTCCCTGGGCGATGCCCTGGGCTAGGAGCTTTTGGGCTTTCAGCCCGTCCTCGGTTGCCATTATCTGGACTTATGACACATCCTCACAAATCCCTAACCGAAAACGAAGGAACCCGATTCAGAATCTCTATGATTCGGAACCGGGCTCCAAGACTTAGTATCGAAAAAAACTAAAAATAGTCTTACTTGAAGTATCTCTTGTAAAGACCTGCGAAACCTGCACAGTGGCGAGCCTCGTCCTTAGCCATCTCATGAACAGTATCGTGGATAGCATCAGAACCCTGCTCCTTGGCAAGCTTGGCAATGCGGAACTTATCCTCGCAAGCACCCTTCTCAGCTGCGATGCGAGCCTCAAGATTGCTCTTGGTATCACCCAAAACCTCACCCAGCAACTCTGCAAAGCGAGATGCATGGTCAGCCTCCTCGAACGCATAGCGCTTGTAAGCCTCTGCAATCTCTGGGTAACCCTCGCGGTCTGCCTGGCGAGCCATTGCAAGATACATACCTACCTCGCCACACTCACCTGCAAAGTGATCCTTCAATCCCTTGATGACCTCCTCATTGACGCCATCTTTATGTGCCTGACCGAGAACGTGTACTGTAGCGAATGTCAAATCATCATCCACTGCATCTTCCATCTCCTTGAACTTGCTGGCTGGAGCCTTGCAAATAGGGCACTTCTCTGGTGCCTCTGTACCCTCGTAGATGTAACCACAAACAGTGCAAATAAATTTCTTCTTCATAATGTTAATGTATTAAAATGTTCTTGTATTGTATTATCTTATTACTATTAATTCTCTTGTCTTACGAATTATTTCAGAAACCTGTTCCTCTTAATTCGTCTTCTTCTCCATCTTCTGGGCGCAAGCTGAACAGATGCCCTTGTAGTAGAGCTGTTCCTCCTGCACGATGTTGCCATCTATCACCTTGGTCTCTGTTACCCGTGGTGCTTGCTCATCGAAGAGGTCGATGATCTTACCGCAGTTCTTGCAGTAGAAGTGAACGTGTGGCTCGATGTTGCCATCATAGCATACGCGATGCTCATTGATGGTGATCATCTGGGCTGCATTTACCTCACTCAGCATGCGGAGCGTGTTATACACTGTGGTACGGCTTAGAGTCGGTACCTTGTTCTCCAAAGCTTTGTAAACATCTTCGATGTTTGGGTGGGTAGGGTGCTTGATCAGGTAGTCCAGGATTGCCAGTCTCTGTACTGATGGTCTAATGCCTTTCTCTACCAATCTGTTGTAAGCTTCTGCTTTTTTCATATTCCTATCTCTTGATTGATTTTTACGTTTGCAAAGGTAATGAATTTATTTCTATCTACCAAATAATTCTGTAAAATATCCAAAATAATAAGCTTTATTTTTAGATAATTTACAGAATTAAATGTTTGTTCACAAAAAAGAGGCTATTTTCTGGTCTTTACGCCCAGGAATTTATCTACCATCATCAGCTGGTTGAGCTGGAAGGCTGGCTTGCATGCCTTCTTTGCCTTGAGCCTGATGGTGAAGAGATCGCGGGCGCCCTCTACGGCTGGCTGCTCACCGATGTTGACGAAGGTAGGGTAGAGCACCTTGCTGCCATCTGAGTGCAGACGGTCCTTGGTGAGGTTCTCCATCTTGCCCATATCCTTCACATCCACTCCGATGAACTCGTATTCGGTGGCGCTGTATGGCAGGGCGAAGCTCAGGGCATTGAGCGATACGAGACCCTTGCCCTTTACGGTGAGGGTGATGGTTTCGCCTGCCTTGTATGTCTTTTTGTCGGCTGCGAGACTGATGCTGCCCTCTACGGCTGGCACCTTCTTGCTGCTTACTCCGCTCTTGAGCTGGGTAGCCACTACGGAGATATCATAGGCGTCGATGAGACCGTTGCCGTTGATATCGCCCTTGCTTACGTAGCCCTCGAAGTCCTTGTCGCCCCTGCGCAATCCGCAGTAGTTGAGATAAGAGGTGAAGTCGTTCTCGTCGATGCGCCCGTCGTGGTTGATGTCGCCAGCCTTCTCCATCTTGCTGCCCGGAACCTTGAATACGTACATCTCGGCACCCGAACCCATTCCGCCTCGGGCTTCCTCTACGGTCATCCTGATGTACTGAGCCTCTGGGTTGCCCTGGAACTGGTATTCTTTCACGGCATTCTCGTTCTTCCAGTCGAAGCTTCCGGTCTCGGTCCAGCTGATGCCGTCGTTGCTGATGGCGAACTTGCCCTTCTGGATCTGTCCGTTGGTCTCGCGCTCAGAAGCCGGGAGATAGTGAATCTTCTCGAGCTTGGCGATGCCGTTGAGGTTGAGGGTTACATCGAATGGCAGCACACCTTCCTTCTTGTAGTAGTCGGTATGCCAGAAGTTCTTCTCGTTGAAGTCGAACATCTTCGAAACCTCCAGGCCTTCCCAGTCCTTCGTAGAGTTGGTGGCTGTGATGTTGCGGATGGCTTCATCGAGAGGGTCCTTGATGGTATGCGCCTGAACGGTGGCCCATTCAGAAACGCCGTCCTTGTTCACGGATCTCACCTGCACCTCGTAATCGGTTTCCGGCTTCAGGTTCTCGATGGTGAACTCGGTGCTGCGGATGGTGGAATGAATCACGCCATCCACCTTTACCTCATAGTAGTCGGCATTGGCCTGCTTATTCCAGGTAGCCACCAGCTCGAATGCCTTGTTAGGGCTCTGGCTGTCCTTCATCGTTACCTGAGGGGCAGCGAGGGCACCGGTGGCGTGGAGCAGCACATCGGCGTCATCCATCTGATAGCCATCCATGCGGAGCTCTACGTCGTTGGCAGTGATGTCGGTCTTCGCCAGTCGCACATAAACCATCGGATTCTTGCAGATATCCATCTTCTCGAACTCGCTGCCCGGTGTGGCGAAGCGGTTGAGCTGAGGAGCCTCGTCGAAGAACCATGCATTTCCGGTTTTGCGGAGTTCATCAAGCGAATTCACCTGGGGCAGCTTCACGCTCTTTCCGCCAATCTTCGCCGCCAGCTTCTTAGGCATCTGGCTCAGATTGATGCGCAGCTCGGTAGCCTGGTTCTTCTCCTGCCCCTGGAAGTGGCCCGTGGTCTTGTAGATATGTACGTTGAGACGGCCCTTCTGCAGGGAAGAGGTGATGTGGGTGGTGGCGTGTTCGCCCAGACGGTAAAGCTCGGTCTTGCCGTCATCATCATAGAGGGCGTAATGGGTTTCTCCGTATGGATAGAGTTCGAAGATGCGCTGGGTGTTGTCTATCTGCGATACATTGTTGTTAGGATTTACCATCGGGATGATGGCACCTCGCTTCACGAAAACAGGCAGTTTCCAGTAGGGAGCCTCAAACTCGTTGATGATTCTTCCACCTTTATATATATGTCCGCTGAAGTAATCCACCCATTCGCCCTGAGGCAGGTAGATGCCGTTGCGGATATCGTTGCCCTCCTTATCCATCATGGTTTCCTTGTAGATAGGAGCCACGAGGAACGACGGACCGCACATGAACTGATACTGTGTTGCCTTGCCCAGGGTATAAGGGTTGGCTTCGTCGAGGAACATCGCTCTTACCAGCGGCTTGCCGGTTACTGCCTCGTGGGCTGCTGTGTAGATGTATGGCATCAGCTCTGACTTGAGCTTCAGATACCAGCGGTTGACGGAAGTTACCGGTTCGCCCAGGATATGAGGATACTTGGCATTGCTGCCCCAGCCATCCATGTTCAGACCCATCGCGGTGAAGGCCTTCCATTCGAATTCTCGCATGTTGACGATTGGATTCTTTCCGCCGAAGATACCGTCGTTGTCGCATGTGATGTTGGAGATACCCGAAAGTCCGGCACCGATGAAGGTAGGGATGTGGAAGCGGATGTACTCCCAGTCGCCGCCCGTCTGGTCGCCCGACCAGACGGATGCGTATCGCTGTGTACCAGCCCATCCATCGAGCGAGATGATGAACGGGCGGGCATTCTCGCCATAGTAAGGCATGATCTGAGCCACATCAGCCACACCGTTCAATCCGAAGGAATAGCCGTCGCCTACCCAGGCCACGTCGGTCTTGAGCACTCTTACGCCGGCTGTTCCCACCTCCTTCACGATGTCGCGCTGCAGGAGCGCTTCGATGCTGTCTTTCGGATGCAGGTCTGACTGGGTCCAGAGTCCGATTTCCACACCGTGCTTGCGGGCATAATCACCGAATTCCTTCAGGTTCTGGATGTTGCCGTCCAGGGTAGTCTCCTGACCATATCCGGCTCCGTATCCATCGTTTGGCAGGAACCATCCCAGCGGCATGTCGTGCTTGATGTATCGGTCGATTGCCGCACGTGCTGAGAACTGGTAATTGTTCTTCTCGCCATTCAGTGATTCCTTGATTCCGGTCTTGTCGCTGGCACTCTCCTTATACGCCTTTCCATCCTCGAATACCATAGTTCGGCCCTTGTCGGCCTCCTTCCAGTAGTCGCGGTTGTAGGCATTGAGATGGCCCTCGTAGAAGCCGAACTTAGGGAGGAGTATAGGGTTGCCGGTGAGTTGGTAATAGCCATCGAGCAGATCGGTAGGCTTTTTGCCCACCATGAAGAAAACGTCTAAGTTCCTGGATTCGTGAGAGAGTTCTACCTTTCCGTTTTGGGTAGAACCGAAGTCGTAGAGACCTGGCTTGAAGGTGTACCACATGAAGCCGTAGCCAGCGGTTGACCAATAGAATGGGGCAGGGGACGCCACTCCGCCATCTACCCAGTTGTTGGTGTTGATGATTTCGATTTTCTCACCCTTGTGAGAGAATCTTCCGTTCTGTACGCCGCCACCGAAGAAATACTCATCCGGCTGTTCGCGCAGGCTGAGGGTTACCTTTTCGGGGGTAAACTGTGCCGGATCGCTCTGCTCTGCCACGGTCTTTCCGTTTTCGAGGTTGATGATTCTGAAGAGCTGGGTAGCCTTGTCGAAGATGACCTGTGCCTTGGTGGTAGAAAGGATGATGGAGTTGTCGTTCTCCTCCACCTTCACCTGTTTATGATTCAGGGCAGTGCGTGGATTATCCACCAGAATGCTCGCCTCAGGCTTTGCCTCGGGCGCTCTCATCACGCCATCGTTGTGATCTTCGAAGATACGGAAAACACTTTCGCCATAGAAATCTACGGCGACACGTTGCTGGTTGGCGAAGACAATCTCCACCAGCGTAGGATTGATTCTGAGAATCTGGACATCTCCAGCCTTCACGGCCTGGGCTGCCTTCTGGGCATCGGGAGCGGACGGAAGCAGGGGAGATGATGCAGTGTTGGTTGTGTTGGCAACCATAGGCAAGATTACTGCCATTGCCATCAGGTTGCCAACAGATAATTTCTTATAAATATTACTCATTGTCTTTTTGGGGTTATGGAGTTAAAGGAGATAAAGTGTTATGTAGTTAACTTCTTAAGTCCTTTAACTCCTTTAACTACAGTTTTTCGATGAATGCCTTCATCTCAGCCTCGTGTTCCTTCGCCTTGAGGAAAAGATGCCACTGGTTCTGGGCTCTTACGAGGTTGTGCTCAGGATACTTGCACTTCCAGTAGTGGTCGCCGTTGAGGTAATCCCAGAGGAAGCGTACTGCCTGCATGTATGGGAAGAGCTCTGCTGCATGAGGAAGCAGGGAAATCTCCAATGGAGAAAGGAAGGCTGATGCTGACTCCACATAGCCGCGGGTGAATGATTCGAAGATGTCCATGCGGAAATCTATCTTCTCGAACTCTGGAGAATCCTCGGCGATGGTATTTGCTGCCGTGCGGAGGAAATCGCCGTAATCGCTCACGAAGAGTGATGGCATCACGGTATCGAGGTCGATGACGCACAATACCCGACCCTTTTCATCAAACATCATGTTGTTGACCTTGGTATCGCAGTGGCAGACATGCTTCTGCAACTTGCCCTCGCGGAAGAGGCGCTGGCAGAGACACATCTCATCCATATAACTCTCGATTTCTGCGATGAAATCCTTTACGCCTTCTGCGCGTCCGGCACGGTCTTCCTTGACAGCCTGACGGAGCTGGTCGCGGCGCAGTTCCATATTGTGGAAATCAGGGATGGTTTCGCCGAGGCGGTCGGTGATATCGGTGAGCTGAGCCTCAAACTCTCCGAAGGTCTTTCCTGCGTAATAAGAACTTTCTGGGTTTACTGCCTCCTGGGTGATGGCACGAGGAATGAAGACGGAAATGCGCCAGAACTGCTTGTCTTCGTCTTTTACATAGGTCTTACCGTTGCTCGCCTTGACGAAGGTGAGCACCTTGCGGTTAATGTCGTCAGCGCCCTGCTTTTCGAGCTGCTGGCGGATGTGGGTAGTTACTTCCTCGATATTGTGCTGCAAGAGATCTACATCGGTGAAGATAGAGTCGTTGATGCGCTGGAGAACATAATCTGGTGCATCGTCTTCTACTGTTGTCACCTTGTAGGTGTCATTGATGAGTCCATTACCGAGAGGTTTTACCTCATTTACAGTTCCGGTGATGTCGAACTGTGAGATGATAGGTTTGAGATCTTTCATTTTAGTTTGGTTTTAAATATATTTTTAAAGCTTTTGCCCTTACAGGGCGTAGTTTCTTATTGGATTTTTAACCCAGGGTGATACCCTGGGCTAGGAGCTTCTGCCCTTTCAGGGCGTTTATCTCAGGTCGATGATTTCGGCTCCTGGGAATTCCTTGCTGTTGAAGACGAAGGAATTGTTGGAAACACCCTTTGCCTTGAAGCCGGAGATGTTGATGGTGCTCCAGGTAGAACCCTGGCGCATCTTTACCTGTGATGGCACGTGGGTGTTCTTGTTGATGGTGATATACATCTCTGCCACGGTACGCTTCTGGTTGTTGGCTACGAGATGCACCTGATAGTTGCTGCCCACAGTCTTGAGGCTGCTCTTATATCCTGTCTTGTAGATGTGGATGAAGGTATAAGGATTCATCGACATCTGCTTGGCCTGGGTAGGGTTGCTCACGTTCACCTCGTTGGTCTTCTTCATATAAGTCCATTGCGTCTTGCCGTTATACCATACGATGGCCTGTGGTGTGCGCGCATTAAACTTGTTACCCTTGATGGTGATGGTACCGCTTGCCGAGCCGTACTTAGGACTAGACAGTTTGAAGTTGGCGGTAGCGCCCTTCTTGTTGCCGATAACGGCAGCGGTCTTGTCGAGCACCTGCTGGGCGGTCTGCGCCATAGTGCCCAGGCTCATCATCGCTGCGAAAGCGATAGCTAAAATCTTTTTCATATCCTTACTTTTATTGTATTAAAACTAAACCTAAAAGCTTTTGCCCTTTCAGGGCGTATTGGTTCTTCTCTCATTAACCCAGGGCGTTGCCCTGGGCTAGGAGCTTTTGCCCTTTCAGGGCGTTTCTCTTACGAGTTCCTCAATTGCATCAGCAATGTATTGAGCTGGTTCTCATCCTGCAGGAGTACCTCTCTTGGCTTACTGCCCTGAGCGGCTCCTACGATGCCTGCTGCCTCAAGCTGATCCATCAGTCTGCCGGCACGGTTGTAGCCGATGCTGAAACGGCGCTGAATCATACTGGTGCTGCCCTGCTGCGAGAGAACGATGGCATGGGCTGCCTCCTCGAAATACGGATCCAGGTTGCGGGTATCTACGCTGCCGTTGCCTCCTACGCCGCCATCTTCGCTGGCTGGTTCAGGGAGTTCCATTGGCTCGATAGGACCAGGCTGGTTGCAGATGTATTCGTTGATGCGTTCAATCTCTGGTGTATCTACGAAGGCGCACTGTACACGCACTGGTTCGTTGCCGTTGAGATAGAGCATATCACCACGACCGATGAGCTGGTTGGCTCCCGTTCTGTCGAGGATGGTCTTGGAGTCGATGGCCGAAGTTACCTTGAAGGCAATACGGCCCGGGAAGTTCGCCTTGATGTTACCGGTGATGATGCTGGTGGTAGGACGCTGGGTAGCGATGATCATGTGGATACCCACGGCACGGGCCAGCTGGGCGATGCGGGCGATAGGAAGCTCTACCTCCTTGCCGGCTGTCATGATCAAATCTCCAAACTCATCGATAATTACCACGATGTATGGCATAAATTCGTGACCATCAGTCAGTTTCAGTCTGTGGTTCACGTATTTCTGATTATACTCCTTGATATTTCTGGCTCCCGCTTTCTTCAGCAGGTCGTAGCGGCTGTCCATCAGCACGCAGAGGCTGTTCAGCGTTCTCACCACCTTGGTTACATCGGTGATGATAGGCTCCTCCTCATCCGGAACGGCAGCCATAAACTTGTTGGTGATGCGTGAATATACGCTGAACTCCACCTTCTTAGGGTCGATGAGCACCAGCTTCAGCTCGTTAGGATGCTTCTTGTAGAGCAGGGAAGTGATGATGGCGTTCAGACCAACAGACTTACCCTGACCGGTGGCACCGGCAACGAGCAGGTGAGGAATCTTCGCCAGATCCACCATGAACACCTCGTTGGTGATGGTCTTGCCCAGCGCGATAGGCAGCTCCATCTTGGTTTCCTGGAACTTCTTGGAGTTCAGGATGCTCTCCATGCTCACGATGTTCGCCTTGGCATTAGGCACCTCGATACCGATGGTTCCCTTGCCAGGGATAGGAGCGATGATACGGATACCCAGGGCTGCGAGGCTCAGGGCGATATCATCCTCCAGGTTCTTGATCTTGGAGATGCGCACACCCTCAGCAGGCTGAATCTCGTAGAGAGTGATGGTAGGGCCCACTGTGGCACGGATAGTCTTGATCTGTACGCCGAAGTTGCCCAGCACCTCGATGATTCGGTTCTTGTTGGCCTTCTGCTCCTCTTCGTCGATAGACACCTCCTGGCCGTCGTATTTCTTCAGCAGGTTGAGGGTAGGGTACTTGTATCTTGTGAACGGCTCCTTCGGATTGATAGGCGTATTGAGCACCTCGGCATTGCTTACGGTGTTGCTGGTAGCCTTCTCCTCTCCGGTAGCCACAGAGATATCCATTCCGATATGAGCCGAAGCGGCAGCGGCTGCAGCCATCTCCTGGCGCTCTCTTTCTGCGCGCTGGGCTCTGAGTTCACGCTGCTGCTGAATCAGACTCGGAGCAGCCACGTTCTTGTCGGCATCAGCCTGCTGGCTGTCATCGGCTGCGGCTGCATCAAGGTCGATTGGCGAGGTGGTCTTCTCATTTCCGTCCTTCTGCTCCTTGTCCATCTCCTGCTGCAGGGAACTTTCCTGGTTCTGGTCAGCCCCCTGGTCAGGAGTTGTCTCCCGAGTCTGAGAATTCTCGTCCATCTCATCCTCCTCATCCTGCACCGTACCCTGGGCAGCATTCCGGTAAGCTTCATCGATGGCATTATTCTCTTCCAGCTCCTCCCTGTGGTTGGTAATCTCGAATTTCACCTTATTAGATATATAGCCGATAGGGTTGAGTGCCTTTCTCACGATGGTGATGGTCTCGGTGGTGATATAGGTGAGGAATGCAATGGCCACGAAGAGAAGGATGGCGGTGAGTCCCGGAGGACCAATGACATTCTCCAAGGTCTGGACCACAAACATGCCGTGCTTTCCGCCCGGATTGAAGATGAGACTACCGAAGATAGGAGTGAGGAACTTGGCGAAGGTGACGGATGACCAGATCATCACCACCATCATGCAGAAGAACCACTTCCAGAGATTCACGCGATAGACATTCATCAGCTGGAAACCCACCATCACCACGAAGCAGGGAATCAGGAAGGCAGGAAAGCCGAAATTCACCGCCATCAGCCAATAGGAGAGGATGGCTCCCATGGATCCGCAGTAGTTCTGGAACAGCTGCTGGGTGTTGGTCCATTCTCCAGGCTGCATGTTCTCCAGCAAGCTCTGGTCGGCAGCGCCCGTACTGAGGAAGGATATCATCGCCAACATCATGACGACAGCAACTACGAGCAAGGCGAGTCCGAGGAAGAAATCGGTAATCGTATTGTTGAAAATATATTGTAAACCAATAGCTTCGCTAAATGATTTAGTTTTGCCTGATGTTTTTTTCTTTGCCATTTTTCTATTCCTTTTTAATATTTAACTGCAAAATTAGCAAAAAAGATTGAGAAACGCTCCTTTTTTTCGGGATTTTTTGCTAATTTTGCAACTTGTAATGAATAAATAGCAGTAATGAAGATAATTTTCACTAGTTTCGAAAAGAAAACTATCAATAGCCTGCCTCGAATTCTCTTTCCTGGCAATATGATAGTGATAGATAAGGCTGAAGATACAGATGCCGCTGTAGAATATCTCCTGGGACAGGATATTCTGGGTGTGGATACGGAGACACGACCAAGTTTCTCCAAGGGTATGCACTTCCAGGTATCACTGCTGCAGGTGAGTACCCGCGATACCTGCTATCTCTTCCGCCTGCATCTCACGGGTATGACACCAGCCATCATCCGATTCCTGGAGGATAAAAGGGTGCCAAAAGTGGGATTGTCTTGGCATGATGACCTCTTGCAGTTGCATCGCAGATGCGATTTCAAGCCGGGATATTTCATCGAGTTGCAGGATGTGGCTAAGAAATTCGGCATCAAGGATATGAGCTTGCAGAAAATCTACGCCAACCTCTTCCATCAGAAAATCAGTAAGGCTCAGCGACTCAGCAACTGGGAATCCCAGGAGCTCAGAGAGGCTCAGTGCAGATATGCCGCCACGGACGCATGGTGCTGCATTCATATCTACGAGGAGTTCAACCGTCTCAGCAAGGCTGACGATTACGAGCTGGTAGAGTTCTAGGTTGATGTATTCGATTTTTCGTAAATGAGAGAATTGATAGAACTTAAAAGACTATATAATATAATAATGTATAAGAACGTATATTTAAAGAAAGGTAAAGAAGAATCTCTCAAGAGATTCCATCCATGGATATTCTCCGGCGCTATCCAGCGCATGGACAATGATATAGAGGAAGGAGAAACCGTAAGGGTTTTCACTTCTGCTGGCGACTTCATCGCCATCGGTCACTATCAGATCGGCTCCATCGCCGTGAGAGTGCTCTCTTTCAGCGATGTAGATATCGACAACGAATTCTGGTGCGCCCGACTGGAGTCGGCTTACAAGATGCGTCTGGCGGTAGATATCGCCGGCAATCCAGACAACAACACCTATCGACTGGTGCATGGCGAGGGAGATAACCTGCCGGGTCTCGTTATCGACTGCTATGGTCCTACTGCCGTGATGCAGGCTCACAGTGTGGGTATGCATGTATGCCGTATGGAGATTGCCAAGGCGCTGAAGCAGGTGATGGGCGACGAGATGCAGAACATCTACTACAAGAGCGAGACCACCCTGCCATACAAGGCAGACCTGCGTCAGGAGAATGGCTTTATCCTGGGTGGCGATGCCGATGACGTGGCTGTGGAGAACGGATTGAAGTTCCATATCGACTGGCTGCGCGGTCAGAAGACCGGTTTCTTCGTAGATCAGCGTGAGAACCGCTCCCTGCTCGAGCATTACGCCAAGGGCAAGAGCGTGCTCAACATGTTCTGCTATACCGGCGGTTTCTCTGTCTATGCCATGCGCGGCAATGCCAAGGCGGTTCACTCCGTGGATAGCAGCGCCAAGGCTATCGAGCTGACCAATGAGAACATCGCTCTCAACTTCCCTGGCGACCCACGCCACGAGGCATTCTGCGAGGATGCCTTCAAGTATCTGGATGAGCACGACCAGCAGTATGATCTCATCATCCTCGATCCTCCAGCCTTTGCCAAGCACCGTGCTGCGCTGCGCAATGCGCTGAAGGGATATACCCGCCTGAATGTAAAGGGCTTGCAGAGAATCAAGAAGGGTGGAATCCTCTTCACCTTCAGCTGCTCTCAGGTGGTTACCAAGGATAATTTCCGCAACGCTGTGTTTACAGCAGCAGCCCAGGCAGGAAGAAAGGTTCGCATCCTGCACCAGTTGCATCAGCCAGCCGATCATCCTATCAATATCTATCATCCTGAAGGCGAATACCTGAAGGGACTCGTGCTTTATGTGGAGTAAGCTCTGACAGCGTAAAAAGAGTAAAATCTCTATGTCAGAGTATATACGATGAAGAATGTAGAGTAAAAATACAATGAAGAAATTTTCAATCATGATATGTCTGGTTTCAGCACTTCTGCTGGGAATGGCCAGTTGCGGCGATTCACAGCAGAAGCGACTGCGACTGAGCAAACAGGAGAAGGCCCAACTCGACAGCATCGACCGGGCTTCGCTCAAGGTGGGTGTGATGCCTACGCTTGATTGCCTTCCGGTATATCTGGCTTACGAGGACAGCATCTTCCTGAAGCAGGGAGTAACGGTACATCTCTATCGCTACAATGCGCAGATGGACTGCGATACAGCCATCGCCCGAAAGAGGGTAGAGGGTACGGTGACCGACCTGGTGAGAGCTGCCCGCCTGCAGAAGCAGGGTACACAGCTCTTCTATCCTGTCTCTACCAATCTGTACTGGCAGCTTATCACCAACCGCAAGGCGCGTATCTCGGAGCTGAAGCAGCTGTCAGACAAGATGATAGCCATGACCCGTCATTCTGCCACCGATTATCTCTCAACGCTTGTCATCGACAGCGTGAAGACCAAGTATGACGTATATCGCGTGCAGATCAACGACCTGAACATCCGCCTGCGCATGCTCCTCAACAATGAGATGGATGCCGCCTGGATGCCGGAGCCATACGCCACACAGGCAAGAATGGCTAAGCATGTGGCACTGGCGGATAGTAGAGACAAGAACCTCCAGTTGGGAGTGATTGCCTTCCGCAGCAAACTGAAGGCGGAACCCCGAAGAAAAAAACAAATCGACAGATTCTTGAAAGCTTACGACATCGCTGTAGATAGCATCAATAAGAATGGCGTACACCACTATGCCGCTTTACTGACCAAGTATTATGGTATTGATGCCCAAACCGTTAGCAATCTGCCAAAATTAAAGTACAGTCACGCTATGGAGCCTCGCCAGCGAGATCTCAAGGTGGCAGATATTAACAATTAAACAACTACAATTATGTCAGAAGAAGTAAATTTGTCAGAAGAGTCTAATAACCCAGAAGAAGATGTTCTGGATCAGGATTTTTTGTTGGAGAAGGTAGATGAAATGCGTGATTTGATTCATCAGCAGCGTTTTACCGAATGCAAGCCAATACTTGTAGCAATTTTTGAAAATTGTCCGAACCATAAGCAGTATATGCGCCGTCTGATGCATGGTTTGCTGAAAACCGTTCTCGCCAACATGAGTCTCTTGCAGTGCAAGAAGTTGCCTGATGATATGCTTGGCTTTCTCAAGCAGTATGTCAAACCATCAGAGGAGCTTGATATCCCGGAAATGACACCCGAGGCTAGAACGAAGTTTGTCTTCGGCGCTGTTTCTGAGCTTGATCAGCTTCTGGTAGATATCGAGATGGATATCCGTTCAGACCAGGGTATTTTCAAGGATTTGAAAAAGCAGGGCGAGGCGATAGATATCAAAGAGGTGAAGCCAACCCTCGAGAAATTCGTTTCCCGTGAGGCGATGCTTTTCCTGAACCACGACCTCTCGAAGGAGGAGCAAGACCAGGCTTCAGCCCGTCTGTATCAGGAGTGGGAAGAGTATCGCGAAAAGATCTTCGACAGATTTGTCTCTTCTGGATATTGGAATAATGAGGAACGTGCTGTTGTCAAAGACACCATCCTTTCGCCTACAGTTGATTCCTTGACCTCCCAGCTGCTGGTGAGTGCCATTACGCTCTCTGCCGCCACCGTTTTCGATATGGGTAAATTCACTTTGCTCTACGATATCTACCGCCTGGCAGATGACGATGAGGTGAAAGTGCGTGCCCTCCTGGGATGGCTGCTGGTTTCTACGAATTGCGGCAGCTACGAACAGCAGCCTGACTTCCGTAGCTTTGCAGAGCAGTTGACCGAGGATTGCAAGAATGATCCAGACTTGCTTGCCGAAATCATAAAAGCCCAGAAGATGCTTGCCGTGACCGTATTCAGCGAGCAGAAGTCTATCGACTATACTAATGACATCATGGCATCGCTGTCAAAACGTTTCCTCGACGACCTGAGGGATAAGGTAGCCGATTTGCTGGAGGCTGATGAAGATATGCGAAATATCTTCGGAATCGAGGATGACGAGGAAACTTCGGAAGAGAGTCCTATCCGTTCTGACGATACCAATACCGACAAGGATGGGATCCCTAATCTCGACGCGGATATAGAGAGTCCGCTCTCTATGGATGAAATGATGGATAAGGGCATCGATATCCTCTTGCCGCAGTTTAAAATGTTACGAGACCAGACGGAGTTCTTTACTCATCTGTACAATTGGTTCATGCCTTTCTATCTGAAGAATCCTCATATAACCGAGGCTCTCGGATTCGTAGATGAGAAGAGAAAGTTCTGTAAGGCTTTCTGTTCTACTGCAAGGTCATGTCCTGCCGATGCCTATTCCCTGGCAAACCTGATCGTCTCTCATCCTAATGAGATACCGGAGAATATTGTTGACTGTTACGATGACCCTGAGGATGAGGAAGATGGCAGCGAGTCTGCAGATGAGGAAGAGATTGTTAAGGAATTTTTTAATGAGCCTGAAGAGCATCGTGCAAAGCGTATCCGTATCAACTACATCCGCAATCTCATGCGCTTCTCCAAGTTCTATACAGCGAAGGATGAAATCTTCAATATCTTCGATGAGCTGGATGATGACAAACCAGCCTATGCCGTCTTGGCGGGTCCTCTTTTCCAGGATGAATTCTTCGATAAGTACCGCATGGCTATAGCCCGCTATTCCTTCCGTCGCGAGTTCCCTGACCTGGTTGAAGTGATGCTGGAAGGTGTGCCATGCGACACGTTGGAGATGCACTTCATGAAGGGATGGGTATGTATGCAGAAGGGAGACAATCATAGTCTCCGCATGGCTGTCGATCACTTCAAGAAGATGCTGAAGATAAAGCCTGACATGAAGCAGGTATATCTGCAGCTGGGCACCTGCTATCGTAATCTCATCCAGGTGGATGAGTATCTAGAGAATTTCGACAAGCTGATGGAGTTCAAGGATTCTTTCTCAGAAGAGGAACTCTTCGAGTTGAAACTGGATAAACTGAAGTTCATCGTCATGAACAACAGATTTGAAGAGGCGATGCCGCTGGCTTACGAGCTGGATTATACCCATCCGGAGAATCAGATGGCGGGAGCCTTGCTCACACAGCTGCTTATCAAGATAGGTGGCGAACATGCGGAAGAGAACTTCCAGAAGGCTCATCAGCGCCTGGATGAATATTTCGCCGAGGTGAACGAGCTTTTCGGTAGTTTCGAGAAGATGAAAAAAGCGGGTAAGGATACGAAGAATATGATGATGCAGGCGATGGATCTCTTTTTCAAGATGATGAAGAATGACAAGCTTGCCGAGGCTTACAATAACTATTCGCTTGGTCTCCTGGCATTGATAGAACATCAGCCGAAAAAGGCTATGGGACCTTTCTTCAGGGTTTATGCCTATTATGTAGAAAAGGATGAGAATGTATTCTTTGAAGCCCTTAAGGAAGACTATAAATGGTTGAAGAACTATGGATGTTCTTACACTGATTTGATGATTATATATAATCAGGTAGTGGCTGAACACCAGAAATCGCAAGAAGAAATAAAGAAGTATGCCGATAAATCAGAATAGAAATAACAATAACAAGACACAGATAGATACCAACTACGCCCACCTGCAACCGCAGGCGGTGGAGTTGGAAAAGGTGGTTCTGGGTGCATTGATGATTGATACCGATGCTTTTTCGGTGGTATCCGAGATGCTGAAGCCCCAGACCTTCTATGATCCGAGACATCAGAAAATCTACGAGGCGATTCAGACCATGAATATGGAGGAGCGCCCCGTGGATATCATGACCGTTACGGATGAACTTACCAAGATGGGCGCCATCGAGAAGATTGGTGGAGCCGGTTACCTGATGGAGATTTCCTCGCAGGTGGCTTCGGCTGCCCACATCGAGTACCATGCCCGAATCCTGGCGCAGAAATATCTGCAGCGACAGCTCATCCATTATGCCGGCGACATCGAGACCCAGGCGTATGATGAGGGTGTGGATGTGGACGAACTCATGCAGCATGCCGAGGGTGAGCTTTTCCAGCTCTCTCAGGGTAACATGAAGCAGGATTACACCCAGATTGATCCGGTGATCAAGGATGCCGTGGATATCCTGCAGCGTGCCGCCCAGAACAAGGGCGGACTCACGGGTATTCCTACAGGTTACCAGCAGATGGATGATATGACTTCCGGATGGCAGCCTTCCGACCTGGTGATCATCGCCGGACGTCCTGCCATGGGTAAGACTTCCTTTGCGCTGAGTATCGCCAAGAATGTAGCGGTGGATCACGGGGTGCCTATCGGATTCTTCTCGCTTGAAATGAACAACGTTCAGCTGGTCAACCGTCTTATCTCGAATGTCTGCGAGATTTCTGGTAAGAAGATCCTGAACGGTCAGTTGGATCCAAGTGAGTGGGAGCGACTGGACAAGAAGATCCGTTCTCTTACGGGTGCACCTATTTATATAGATGATACTCCGGGCCTCTCCGTCTTTGAGTTGAGAACCAAGGCGCGCCGACTGGTGAGAGAGAAGGGGGTGAAGCTGTTGATGATCGACTACCTCCAGCTGATGAATGCCAACGGTATGAAGTTCGGTAGCCGTCAGGAAGAGGTTTCCACCATCTCTCGTTCCCTCAAGGGTCTTGCCAAGGAGTTGAATATCCCGGTACTCGCCCTCTCTCAGCTCTCGCGTAACGTAGAAAACCGTGAGGGTCTCGAAGGAAAGCGACCACAGTTGAGCGACCTCCGTGAATCTGGAGCCATCGAGCAGGATGCCGATATGGTGCTCTTCGTTCATCGTCCGGAATACTATCACATCTATCAGGATGAAAAAGGAAACGATCTTCATGGTATGGCGCAGATCATCATCGCCAAGCACCGTAAGGGTGCCACCGGAGATGTACTCCTGAACTTCCGTGGCGAGTTCACCCGCTTCCAGGATCCTACCGATTCCTATACTCCTGTACAGGAGGGTGGTGAAATCATGGGTTCCAAGATGAACGGTGTGGCTGCTGAAGGGATGATTGCCAGCGGTGCCATTCCACCTCCGCCGATGACTGGACCTGACGGTCCGTTACCTTTCTAGTTGAAAAGAGAGTAATTTCGTACCAGAACGTTCTTTTTTAGAATAATCTGGCATAAAAACGGCACATTTCTCTAGATTTTGGGTAAAAAATAGATGAAAAATGGCAATTTGAAAGATTTTCTATTAAAAAAGTTATAAATTGTTTGCGTATATCAGAGAAAATGATTACCTTTGCCAACGATAAATATATAACGTATAAAAATAGAAAAATATGAGAGCATTAGCGTTGAATATTACAAGCATTATTATTATTCGACTTCGACTGCAGCATGTAGGCGGAAGTGATAAGGTGTGCGTATAGTTCAGCGGTTTGGATATATTGAGCCTTTCTACACTTCCGTATATGGGAGTGAGAAAGGCTTTTTTAATTCCCAGCTCTTTACGCCCTTGCCAAAAGTAAGGGCGCAATGTTGCCCCTATACGGGCAAAAGCTTTAATTAATAAGAGAAATAAAAATATTTAAGAGATATGAGTGACAGATTATTTATTTTCGACACAACCCTTCGTGATGGCGAACAGGTTCCAGGATGCCAGTTGAATACCGTAGAGAAGATTCAGGTAGCTAAGGCGCTGGAGCAGTTGGGCGTTGATGTCATTGAGGCTGGATTCCCTATTTCAAGCCCGGGTGACTTCAATTCCGTAGTAGAGATTTCCAAGGCTGTAACATGGCCTACCATCTGTGCGCTGACCCGTGCGGTGGAAAAGGATATCGACTGTGCTGCCGAGGCGTTGCAGTATGCTAAGCATAAGAGAATTCATACGGGTATCGGTACCAGCGATAGCCATATCAAATATAAGTTCAATTCCAACCGCGAGGAGATCATCGAGCGTGCCGTGGCTGCTGTCAAGTATGCCAAGAAGTATGTTGAGGATGTGGAGTTCTACGCTGAGGACGCTGGTCGTACAGACAATGAGTACCTGGCCCGCGTGGTTGAGGCCGTTATCAAGGCAGGTGCCACCGTGGTTAATATTCCTGATACCACAGGCTATTGCTTGCCAGATGAGTATGGTGCCAAGATCAAGTATCTGATGGATCATGTAGATGGCATCGAGAACGCACGCATTTCTACCCACTGCCACAACGACCTCGGTATGGCTACGGCAAATACCCTGCAGGGTGTATTGAATGGTGCACGCCAGGTGGAGGTGACCATCAATGGCATCGGCGAGCGTGCAGGTAATACATCACTCGAAGAGATTGCCATGATACTGAAGTGCCACAAGCATATCAATATTGATACCAATATCAATACCACCAAGATTGTGCCTATGTCTCGCATGGTGAGCAGCCTGATGAACATGCCTGTGCAGCCTAATAAGGCGATTGTTGGTCGCAATGCCTTCGCTCATTCTTCCGGTATCCACCAGGATGGTGTGCTGAAGAACGTTCAGACTTACGAAATCATCGACCCTAAGGATGTGGGCCTGGATGATAACGCCATCGTATTGACAGCCCGCTCGGGTCGAGCAGCATTGAAGTATCGCCTCCACGTAAATGGTGTGAACATCGAGGACGAGGAGAAACTCGACAAGATTTACAAGAAGTTCCTCCAGTTGGCTGACAAGAAGAAGGAAGTTACCGACGAGGATGTATTGATGCTCGCAGGTGCTGATGCTGCCGATAAGCATGGTGTTCAGCTCGACTGGTTGCAGGTTACCACCGGCAAGGGTGTAAAGAGCGTGGCAAGTATCGGACTTGATATTGCAGGTCAGAAGTTTGAGGCTGCATCCTCTGGCAATGGTCCTGTGGATGCTGCTATCCGTGCCCTCAAGAAGGTCATCACCAAGGAGATGAATCTCAAGGAGTTCACCATCCAGGCGATTGACAAGGGGTCAGACGATGTGGGTAAGGTTCACATGCAGGTGGAGTACGATGGTCATGTATATTATGGCTTCGGCGCAGATACCGATATCGTGACAGCTTCTGTTGAGGCTTACATCGACTGTATCAACAAGTTCAAGATCAGATAAAAGTTCTTGGCTTGTTAATTAAACATTGAAAATCAAACATTAAACAATAGCATAATGAATACATTATTCGACAAGATTTGGGACAAGCACGTTGTCCAGATTGTAGAAGATGGTCCTACACAGCTTTACATCGACCGTCTTTACTGTCACGAAGTAACATCACCTCAGGCATTCGCTGGTATGCGAGCACGCGGACTCAAGATGTTCCGTCCAGACCAGATTTTCTGTATGCCTGACCACAATACCCCAACACACGATCAGGATAAGCCAATCGAGGATCCTATCTCAAAGAAGCAGGTAGATACCTTGGCAAAGAACACCGCTGATTTCGGCGTAACTCACTTTGCCATGAACACCAAGGATAATGGTATCATTCACGTGGTTGGTCCAGAGAAGGGTCTTTCTCTTCCTGGTATGACCATCGTTTGCGGTGATTCTCATACTTCAACCCATGGTGCTATGGGTGCCGTAGCCTTTGGTATCGGTACTTCTGAGGTTGAGATGGTGATGGCTTCACAATGTATTCTCCAGAGCAAGCCAAAGTCTATGCGCATCAGCATCAACGGCAAGCTCAGCAAGGGTGTTACCGCCAAGGATGTAGCACTCTATCTCATGAGTCAGCTCACTACATCCGGTGCCACAGGTTACTTCGTAGAGTACAGTGGCGATGTAGTAAAGGATATGTCAATGGAAGGTCGTTTGACTCTCTGCAACCTCTCTATCGAGATGGGTGCCCGTGGTGGTTTCGTAGCTCCTGATGAAACTACATTCGAGTACATCAAGGGTCGTGAATATGCACCTAAGGGTGAAGAGTGGGATAAGGCTGTGGCTTACTGGAAGACCTTGAAGAGTGGCGATGATGCTGTATTCGACAAGGAGTTGACTTTCAATGCCAAGGATATCGAACCACGCATCACCTACGGTACCAATCCAGGTATGGGTATTGGCATTACCGAAAGCATCCCAACTCTCGATGAGATTCCTGAGGAAGAGCAGGCTGGTTTCAAGAAGAGCCTGAACTACATGGGTTTTCAGCCAGGCGAGAAACTCGAGGGTCATCCTATCGATTATGTATTCCTGGGCGCATGTACCAATGGTCGTATTGAAGACTTCCGTGCCTTTGCTTCCCTGGTTAAAGGAAAGAAAAAGGCTGAGGGTGTAACTGCTTGGCTTGTACCAGGTTCTTGGTTGGTTGATAAACAAATACGTGAAGAGGGAATTGATAAGATTGTAGAGGCTGCCGGCTTCGAAATCCGTCAGCCAGGATGTTCTGCTTGTCTGGCAATGAACGATGATAAGATTCCTGCAGGCAAGTACTCAGTAAGTACATCCAACCGTAACTTCGAGGGTCGTCAGGGACCAGGTTCCCGCACCATCCTTGCCAGTCCATACGTAGCAGCTGCAGCCGCTATCACTGGTAAGATTACCGACCCAAGAGAGTTTATGTAATTTTTAATTAATAATGTACAATTAATAGTGTACAATTGATAAGTACAGTTATGAAACAGAAATTCAATGTAATTACATCAAGCTGCATTCCTCTTCCATTGGAGAATGTAGATACAGACCAGATCATACCAGCCCGTTTCCTCAAGGCTATCGATAAAGAGGGTATGGGCGACAACCTCTTCCGCGACTGGCGCTACAATGCTGACGGAACTCCAAAGCCAGACTTCGTGATGAACGACCCTTCTTACAGTGGTGTCATCCTCGTAGCAGGCAAGAACTTCGGTTCAGGTTCTTCCCGTGAGCACGCTGCCTGGGCCATCGCAGGCGCAGGCTTCCGTGTAGTCATCAGCTCTTTCTTTGCTGATATCCACAAGAACAACGAGTTGAATAACCTCGTATTGCCAGTAGTGGTAAGCGAGGAATTCCTGAAGGAGCTTTTCGAGAGCATCGACAAGGATCACAAGACAGAGGTGAAGGTGGATCTTCCTAACCAGACCGTGACCAATCTTGCTACTGGCAAGAGCGAGCACTTCGAAATCAACGGCTACAAGAAGCACTGTCTGGAGAACGGTTTGGACGATGTAGATTTCCTCGTTCAGAACCGTGACAAGGTAGAGGCTTGGGAAGCTAAGAACAAGTAATCAAGTAATTATGAACGTTAACGCAAAGAGAGATAGTTCTCGTATCAGGGAGATTGAGATCATGGACTGCACGCTGCGCGACGGCGAGCAGACCAATGGTGTCAGTTTTCTCCCTCACGAGAAATTGATGATAGCAAGAATGTTGTTGCACGATATCAATGTTGATCGCATTGAGGTGGCTTCAGCACGTGTGTCGGAAGGCGAAAAGGATGCTGTCGCTCGTATTTGCCGTTATGCCAAGACCATAGGTAAACTGGATTCCGTTGAGGTATTGGGATTCGTGGATAACAACAAGAGCGTGGATTGGATTGCTGAATGCGGCGGTCATGTCATCAACCTCTTGGCGAAGGGTAGCTACAAGCACTGCACCCAGCAGCTCAAGATGTCGCCTGAGGAGCATCTCGCTCATATCAAGCAGACCATCGATTATGCTTTGAGCAAGAATTTCACCGTAAATCTCTATCTGGAGGACTGGTCGAGCGGTATGCGCGACAGCCGTGACTATCTCTTCATGATGATGGACGAGCTGGTAAAATTGCCTATCAAGCGCTTCCTGCTTCCTGATACTTTGGGTATCCTGAACCCATTGCAGTGTGTGGAGTATATGCGCCAGATGGTTCGCCGTTATCCGAACTCTCACTTCGATTTCCATGCCCACAACGACTACGATTTGGCAGTGAGCAACTCGCTGGCAGCCGTATTGAGCGGTGCCAAGGGTCTTCACGTTACCGTGAATGGCTTGGGCGAGCGCTGCGGCAATGCGCCATTGGCGAGCGTACAGGTGATTCTGAAGGATATGTTCGGGGCAAAGACCAATATCAAGGAAGACCGCCTGAACGATATTTCCCGATTGGTTGAAGGATACAGCGGCATCGCCGTGGCTCCGAATACCCCTGTGGTGGGCGATAATGTCTTCACTCAGGTAGCTGGTGTGCATGCCGATGGCGACAACAAGGACAAGCTTTATTGCAACGACCTGGTGCCTGAGCGTTTCGGCAGACATCGTGAATATGCATTGGGTAAGAATTCCGGTAAGGCGAACATTATCCAGAACCTTAACGAACTGGGCTTGGAGTTGACGCCGGAGCAGACCAAGGCTGTGACCAAGCGAATCACCGAACTCGGCGACCGCAAGGAGCTGGTAACCCAGGATGACCTGCCATATATCGTGAGTGATGTGCTGAAGCATAGCACACCTGAGGATAAGGTAAAACTGGTCAGTTACATGGTGTCCACTTCTTATGGTTTGAAGCCTATAGCCAGCGTGAAGGTAGAAATAGAGGGTAAGGAGTATGAAGACCGTAGCTCTGGTGATGGTCAGTATGATGCCTTCGTCAAGGCGCTTCGCAACATCTATAAGGTGAAGCTCGGCAAGACCTTCCCTACGCTCGACAATTATCAGGTAACCATCCCACCTGGTGGCCGTACCGATGCCCTTGTCCAGACCGTCATTACCTGGCGTGAAGGCGACCGCATCTGGCGTACCCGCGGCTTGGATGCCGACCAGACAGAGGCTGCTATCAAGGCAACGCTCAAGATGCTCAATATGTATGAGGCAGATAAGAGTGATGAACAGCCGGCATCGCCTCGAAATTTAGATATGGAATAAAAACAATTAAAAAATCAGATAAGATGAAATTAAACATTGCAGTTCTCGCCGGTGATGGTATCGGACCAGAGATTATGAAGCAGGGCGTAGCAGTTATGCAGGCCATTGCAGAGAAGTTCAACCACGAGTTTACTTACAATGAGGCTATCTGCGGTGCTCACGCTATCGATGAGGTAGGTGATCCATTCCCAGAGGAGACCTTCAAGACTTGTATGGATGCTGACGCAGTGCTCTTCGCTGCCGTTGGTGACCCACGTTTCGACAACAACCCTACAGCCAAGGTTCGTCCTGAGCAGGGCTTGCTCGCTATGCGTAAGAAGTTGGGCCTCTTCGCCAATGTCCGCCCAGTGGCTACATTCGATTGCCTGCTCCATAAGTCACCATTGAAGGATGAGCTCCTGAAGGGTGCTGACTTCGTAGTCATCCGCGAGTTGACTGGTGGTATGTACTTCGGTGAGAAGTATCAGGATAACGATAAGGCATACGATACAGATATCTACACCCGTCCTGAGATTGAGCGCATCCTGAAGGTAGCTTTCGAGTTTGCCATGAAGCGCAACAAGCACTTGACTGTAGTAGATAAGGCAAACGTATTGGCATCTTCTCGTCTCTGGCGTCAGATTGCCAAGGAGATGGAGCCACAGTATCCTGAGGTTAACACCGACTATATGTTCATCGACAACGCTTCTATGCGCGTGTTGACAGAGCCAACATTCTTCGATGTCATCGTTACAGAGAACACCTTCGGTGATATCCTTACCGATGAGACCTCTTGCATTACCGGCTCTATGGGCTTGCAGCCATCTAGCTCATTGGGCGAGCACACCCCATTGTTCGAGCCTGTTCACGGTTCATGGCCACAGGCAGCTGGCAAGAACCTGGCTAACCCTGTAGCTCAGATTCTTTCTGCAGCCATGTTGCTCGAGCACTTCGGTTTGAACGAGGAGGGTGCCTTGATCCGCAAGGCAGTAGATGCTTCTCTTGATGCCAATGTCCGCACACCTGAGATTCAGGTTGAGGGTGGTGCACAGTATGGCACAACAGAGGTTGGCGAGTGGATCGTTAACTGGATCAAGAATGCTTAATCTGGATTGATTTTTAGAAGTATTCTTACAAGATAGAATTTTGATTTGATTAGCCTTAAGGGAAAGATTATTTTTCCTTAAGGCTATATATTTTTTCCCTTAAGGGAATTTATTTTTTTCCTTAAGGATAAATATCGTATCGCTGAAACCCCGAAAAACAGGGAGTTTTGCTTCTGTTTATTTTATTTTGAAAATTCTAAACATCTTTTATCTTTCCTTTTTTGGTTGATTGCATAACTATTTGTATTTTTGCAGCATGAAAAAGAAAAGTATCATATTATATATAGGTTGTTTGCTGGCTACACCTCTGTTTGCCCAGCAAAACAATTTGACGGCTGATTCCAAGGTCGATGATGTAGCATTGCGCGATTCCAAGGCTCAGAACAAGGCGCTGAGAGATTCCCTGGCGGCTGCCACGAGTGTGCTTGCCTATCATCCTGACAGCATCGATCTGCGCCTGAAGAAGGCTGCGTGGAATATCCAGCTGGAACAGTGGAGTTATGCCAAGGATGACCTGGATAAGGTGTTGTTCCTCAACAATACCAATATCGCAGGTCTCTTCTACCGTGCATTCGTTAACGAAAAGCTTCTGCGCTATAACTTTGCCCGTCTTGATTATCAGAACCTCCTGGTTCTGGTGCCTGGTAACTTCCAGGCTCAGCTCGGTCTGGCGTTGCTGAATGAGAAGGACAAGCACTATACCGAGGCGTATGATGGCATCAACAATCTGATAGAGCAATATCCGGATAGTGCAACGGCTTATGCAGCACGTGGCGGTATGGAGAAGGAGCGTGGTCAGTTGGAACTTGCCGAGTATGATTACGCTAAGGCAATCTCCCTCGATGAGGATAATGCAGATTACCGCATCAACCGCATCGATCTCCTCATCATGCTTAACAGAAAGTTGGATGCCTATCGCGAACTGGAAGCTTTGCAGAAGAAGGGCGTTGCTCCTGGTCGTCTGCAAGACTTCTACCGCAGATTGCGTCGCAAGAAATAGTCATTGATGAGCTGTGCTACCCGGATTACTTCCTCGTCTCTCATCGTAGAGTTGCAGGGAAGGCTCAGCTCCTGGCAGGCGATGGTCTGGGTAATCGGCAGTTGATAATGTCGAAGCTCAGGATATCCCAGTTGCTCATTGGGTGGAATAGGGTAGTGTATCGCAGTTTCTACAGATTCATCCTTCAGAAACTCCCTCAGTCTCATCCTTTCTTCGGTAATGAAAGGGAAGATATGGAGTACATTGCTGAATGGATCTTCCAGTAATCTCTTCGGGATGCAGTGTTCTACGATGGCAGGGTGCAGATAATCCATATAGAGCATCGCCTTCCTGCATCTGGCGATATGCTCATCGTGGGGATGTCTCAGCTTTACATTGAGTACAGCTGCCTGAATCTCATCCATTCTGGAATTGATACCCTGATATTCAAAATCAAATCTGCTGGTTCTTCCATAATCGTGGAGGGCTCGGATAGCCTCTGCCAGTTCTTCATCATCGGTTGTCACGGCACCCGCATCGCCCAATGCTCCCAGGTTCTTGCTTGGGTAGAAACTGTGGGCACCGGCATCTCCTAGAGCACCTGTATGGGAAATGCTTTTCTGGATGGCGTAATTGCTGATGATATCTATCTGGTCCTGATAGGTGATATTCTCGTCTATCTGATTTTGATAGGTGATATTCTCGTCTATCTGATTTTGATGGGTGATATCCTCGTCTTCTTGATTCAGCTTTCTTCTGATAGCCTCTCGTGCAGAGCTGTTGACGTATCCGCATCCGAAAGCCTGTGCGTTGTCTTCGAATTTCAGCAGATCGTTCTCCTTGCAGATCTCCTGGATTCTTTCCGTCCAGGATAACTTGCCGTAGAGATGTACCAGCATGATGCCCCTGGTTTTATAGGAGATGTTGCTCTCTATGAGGTTCTCGTCGATTTGCAGTGTCTCTGGGTTGGGTTCTACGAGGATAGGAACCAGCCCCACACTCGTTATGGAAAGAATGGTGGCGATATAGGTGTTGGCTGGCACCAGAATCTCATCACCCTGGTGGAGCTTGCCAATAGCCATTTCTCCCATCAGAATCAGTTTGAGAGCATCCAGTCCGTTACCGCATGATATGCAGTACTCGGTGCCGATGAAAGTGGCATAATTCTTCTCAAACTGCTTCACGCATCTTCCCTGTAAGTACCATCCGCTACTTACTACCTGATTGATTTCCTTCTTGATCTCTTCTTCGTATGGGGCATTGATAGCCTTCAGGTCAAGATACTTGATGGCTTTCTTTTCGTTTTCTGTTTCCATTTCCTTTATTTTTCATGAATAGTAAGAAGCAAGGAATGCTTGGTGCTATGGGTTATTCTACTTCTACAGCCTTCTTTCAGGATAAGAGCCTGATTGGGATGATTGAGCGTGATGGTCCTTGCAGATGGCTGGTTATCTATAACCTGGATGGTGATTTCTCCAGCCAGTGCAATCAGCATCACAGGACTTTCTCCCAGTTCGATGGGTGTCTCGGGCTGTATGGCGCCAAGATGAATCCATTCCATTCTCTTGATATCAAATGGGATATGGGTATTTTCCTCGGCGACGGTAAGGCTGCCGCGAGGATCATATATCTTGGGAAGTTCTATGATTTCTATTTTCTTCATATATATTAGAACGCAGGATAGCGGGCGATATTGTATGAATTGAAAGGAAAAAAAGTAAGTTGTTGGAAAAATAGGGGGAATATAAAAGTAAAGAGCAGCTATCTTCTCAGACAACTGCTCTACATTCAATAGGTATTAGTCTTCTTTAAGGTAAAAAGATTGTATTCAGGATAACGTTTGCAAAGGTAGCAAAAATATTTGGTTTAAAAAAATAAATTCTAAACTATTTTTAAAAAAAATGCTTTTTTCTTCAATTTGCGCTGTTTTTCTTTTGTTTTTCCCCATCAATTCTACATTTATTTAATTAATAACTAGTGTGAATGAGATTCAATAGGGAAGATATGGAAAACAAAAAAGGAAACCCTTTTTTTGAAAGGATTTCCTTTTTTCGAGGTGTCTAGCGGAGTCGAACCGCTCTACACGGTTTTGCAGACCGTTACCTAACCGCTCGGTTAAGACACCTTGTAGAGTTTTTTGTTTGCAAACACCTGATAGATGTTTGATAAAACTTTCGAGGTGTCTAGCGGAGTCGAACCGCTCTACACGGTTTTGCAGACCGTTACCTAACCGCTCGGTTAAGACACCTTGTAGAGTTTTCTGTTACCATTTCTGATAAGCGATTGCAAAGGTACTACTTTTTTTTGAATCCACCAAATCTTTCCGCATCTTTTTTTCGAAAAATATTCGATTTTTTCAAAATTATTCATTTTCGGAGTCCATTTCTAGTGATTATCTGTAGGATCCAACTTTCTTTTTGTAGAATCCAACTTCTTATCTGTAGAATCCAACTTCTTGTTTGTATAGTCCAGCTTTCCCTTCTTCTTGCACTGTTCATAAAAAGCGCAACCACTGCACCGGTAGTTGCCATCCTTGCATCTGTTTGCCTGTTGCAACGATTTATAAATACGAAAGGCGGCATACAGAATGCATGCCGCCAGTATCGTTGCAATGATGGTGTATTGTATCATCATTTTCTTTTAGAGTTTAAAAATCCCTCTTTAACCTACGGCATTGTAGCCATTGGTAGAGTTCTTACGCATAATGTCGCGGATGTTCATCTCCTTGAAACCCTCGGCACGCTTCTGCTCCTCCAACTCTTCCTCTTCCTCGATATCCTTCTCGGAACGGGTAAAGGTGAAGGCCTTGTACTTAAATTCTGCGATAGCCCAACCTACGAGTGCTACCACGATTAATGCGAATAATCCTACTACTGCGTTCATTTCTTTCTCCTTATTATATAATTAATAATCGTCATCAGCTACGTCCTCAGCATCATCGAGTCCCAGATTCTCTGGATCCTCGAAGGTAGTACGGTAGCTTTCTTCGGTGAGCTTGTCGTCATCGAATGCATCATCGTCCTCATCTGGATCATTGTAGTGATCCTCAATCTCTGGTGCATCCTCATCCTCATCGTCTTCGTCACGGTCCAGCAGGTCTTCGTCGCGGTCCATGTCTTCATCCATAAACTTCATGCGGATCTTCTCCTGCTTTGGCTTCTCCTTGGCAAAGATAGCCTCTACCCAGGTGCCCTTTGGTACTACGAGTACTTCATAATCATCAGCGAGCTTCTTCTCATAGAGACCACCTGGTTTCTTGAGGCGATCCTTTGGAAGGGTAGTGGTACTGATGTCGAAACCGCTCTCGATGATGTCCTTGATGCTCTGAGACAGACTATCCCAGCCACCGCCAAAGTTACGCTCCAGCACTTCGATGAGCTTGGTAGCTGTTATATGGCCGATGTTCTCATAGGTGAGGTCAGTCACACGCATGATAGGACGCTTCTTGATGGCATACTTCTCGTTCTTGTCGTCGATACGGAAGGTACCGATCTTGAAGCCACGGTCTATCAACTTATCGAGCACTTCAGTACGGTCAATCTTGACTGGCTCAATCTCGAAAGCACTACGAATGATGTCGAGGTATCTACGCTGATTGTCCTTCAGGTCGTTGTCTTTCTCGGCAGCTTCCCAGAGACGGAAAACATCATTCTCCTGGAGATCCCAGACACTGCTCTTGGTCAATGTCTTGAGGGTGATATTTTTTTCATTTTTCATTGTTGTACGTATTTTGATTGCAAAAGTAAGTACTTCTTTTTATATATCCAAATTTTCGAGCTTATTTTTTTGCTTTTATGCATTTTTTTTTCTTTTATCCTAAAAACTTATGCGTGTTTCGTTTTTTTTCATTACCTTTGTGGCGAAAAAATAATTGATATGAGTGAACCGTTAGCTGAAAGAATGAGACCTCGCTCGCTCGCCGATTATGTCGGACAGAAGCATCTGGTAGGCGAGGGTGCCGTGCTGCGCAAGATGATAGACGCAGGGCGCATATCCTCTTTTATTCTCTGGGGACCTCCGGGAGTGGGCAAGACTACTTTGGCGCAGATAGTAGCCCAGACCCTGAAGGTCCCTTTCTACACCCTTTCTGCCGTTACCAGTGGCGTAAAGGATGTGCGCGAGGTGATAGAGAGAGCGAAGAGTGGCAGATTCTTCAATTCTGCTTCTCCTATCTTGTTTATTGATGAGATTCATCGCTTCTCCAAGAGCCAGCAGGACTCTCTGCTGGGGGCGGTGGAGAAGGGAATTGTCACCCTGATTGGTGCTACCACGGAAAATCCCTCTTTCGAGGTAATCCGTCCGCTCCTTTCCCGTTGCCAGCTCTATGTGCTCAAACCGTTGGAGAAGGAAGACCTGGAGGGGCTCCTGCAGCGAGCCATCACCGAGGATGTGGAACTCAAGCAGAAGAAGATTGAGTTGAAGGAAACCGCTGCCATGCTCCGCTTCAGTGGCGGTGATGCCCGGAAACTGCTCAATATCCTGGAACTGGTGGTGGAATCTGCAGGCAGCGATGAAGTGGTTATCACCGATAAGATGGTAGAGGAACAGTTGCAGCAGAATCCGCTGGCTTATGATAAGCAGGGCGAGATGCATTATGACATCATCTCTGCCTTCATCAAGAGTATTCGAGGCAGTGACCCTGATGCGGCGCTCTACTGGATGGCGCGTATGATAGAGGGCGGCGAAGATCCGCAGTTTATCGCCCGGAGAGTGGTGATCAGTGCAAGCGAGGATGTGGGGCTGGCGAATCCGAATGCGCTCCTGCTGGCAAATGCAGCCTTCGATACGGTGATGAAGATAGGCTGGCCTGAGGCTAGGATTGCACTTGCCGAAGCGGTGGTGTATCTGGCTACCAGTCCGAAGAGCAACAGTGCATATCTGGGCATCAATGACGCCATTGCCACGGTGAAGCAGACCGGTAATCTGCCTGTGCCGCTGCATATCCGCAATGCGCCTACCAAACTGATGAAAGACCTGGGTTATCATGATGGCTATAAATATCCTCACGATTATCCGGGACATTTCACAGAGCAGCAATATCTACCTGATGAGCTGAAAGACGCCAGATTCTGGCAGCCGCAGCATTCTCCTTCAGAAGAACGACTCTATAACTGGATGGTTACCTGCTGGGGAGAAAGATTCAAGAACCGTTAGGCGTTCCGACGGATTTGCAATCCGTCGTTAAAAAATGTTCGACCTTTTAAAACCGGGGGATTTGAAATCCCCCACATCAAATAATTTATTACGAGAAAATGACTATTCATCAAGACCCGGAACTGGTGATGACACTCCAGAGCGTCATCGAGTTCATTGGAACCTTTGCATTTGCCCTTTCGGGCATCAGGCTTGCCGCCAGCAAGCATTATGATTGGCTGGGCGGATTTGTGTGTGGTGTGGCTGTAGCTATCGGAGGCGGAACCATCCGCGACGTGATGCTGGGCTTGAATCCTTTCTGGATGTCGAGTCCTATCTATCTTCTGTTTACGTTCTTGGCCCAACTGGTGGTGATTGTGTGCCATCATTATCTGAAGCGTCTAGACAACACCTGGTTTCTTTTCGATACCCTCGGTTTGGCGCTTTTCAATATCGCCGGAATCCAGAAGACCCTCGATTGTGGTTTCCCATTCTGGGTAGCTATCATTATGGGATGTATCACGGGCTCCTTTGGAGGAGTGATCCGCGATGTGCTTCTCAACGAGGAACCGGTTATCTTCCGCAAGGAAATCTATGCGATGGCTTGTGTGTTGGGCGGCCTGGTTTACTGGGCATTCAGCTATCTGGGCTTGAGCCTCTATGTTACAGTGATAGCCTCCTTCCTCACCGTCTGCATCATCCGCCTGCTCGCCGTGAAATACCATATCTCGCTGCCTACGCTGCGTGATGAGGAGGATAAGAAAGAATAATTTAGAATTAAACAATAACATTAAACGATAAACACTAATTAATGAGAAGAGAGAAAATCTTAGGAATGCTGATTTTGGCGATGATGCTGATGTTTCAGACTTCATCCCTGATGGCACAGAACAAACGTGAATTCCGTGGCGCCTGGATCCAGTGTGTCAACGGACAGTATTTGGGTAAATCAACCCAGCAGATCCAGTCGATGCTCACCAAGCAACTTGACGAATTGCAGAAGGATGGCGTGAATGCCATCATCTTCCAGGTGCGTGCCGAATGTGATGCCCTTTATCAGAGTGATCTTGAACCTTGGAGCAAGTTCCTCACCGGTGTCCAGGGCAAGGCTCCATCGCCTTATTGGGATCCGCTGGAGTGGATGGTTGAGCAGTGTCATCAGCGTGGAATGGAGATTCATGCCTGGATCAATCCTTACCGTGCCAAGCATGGTTCTACCTCGTTCTCCCAGGTGTCATCCCAGAGCGTGGTGAAGAAGCATCCGAACCTCTGTTTCAGCTATGATAATCTCGTGCTTCTCAATCCGGCACTTCAGGAGGCTGCAGATTATACCTGTCAGGTGGCTGCTGATATCGTGAGCCGTTATGATATCGATGGTTTTCATATCGACGACTACTTTTATCCTTATCCGGTAGCTGGCAAGCAGATTCCTGATCAGCAGATGTATGCAGCCAATCCTCGTGGATTCCGTAATATCGGCGATTGGAGAAGAGATAATGTGAGCCGGTTCGTCAAGCAGTTGGGTGAAACCATCCATCGTGTCAAGCCTTGGGTGAAGTTCGGCGTTTCTCCTTTCGGTATCTATCGCAACCGGAAAAACTCTCCGATCGGATCTCAGACTTTCGGTCTTCAGAACTACGATGATCTCTATGCCGATGTTCTTCTCTGGGTAAACAATGGCTTCATTGATTACTGTGTGCCTCAGATCTATTGGGAGATAGGTAACAAGGCGGCAGATTACAAGACCCTCATCCAGTGGTGGAACAAGTATGCTGGCAACCGTCCTCTTTATATAGGTGAGGATATCGAGCGTACGGCGAAGTTTGCTGATCCTACGAATCCGAAGAGTCATCAGCTGCCAGCCAAGCATCGCCTTCATCAGCAGATGAATAATGTACAGGGCACCGTGCTCTGGTATGCCAAGACTGCAGCAGATAATGTTGGCAACATCGGACATACTCTGCGCGATTATTACTGGAAATATCCTTCGCTTCCTCCATTGATGCCGTTCCTCGACGATAAGGCACCAAAGGGTGTGAAGAGTCTGAAGATGGAGTGGACAGAGAAGGGACCACTGCTTACCTGGAAGGCTCCAAAGGCAAAGAAGAAGAAATGGGGCGATGTCGCCAACCGTTTTGCCATCTACCGTTTTGAAAAGGGAGCGCCTGTGAATCTCAATGATGTCACCGCTCTCCAGGCTGTTGTTTACGATACCACCTATCCGATACCATACGTAAAGGATCAGAAATATACCTATGTCGTTACTGCGCTCGATCGCGTAGGTAACGAGAGTAAGGGTAAGAAGAAAACCGTTTCGCTTTAAGCGAAGCGGTTTTTCTTGTTTCTGTCATTCTGATTCAGAGCGTTTTTCTTGTTAAAAGCCAGGAATTGTACCTTTATCCATAAAAAAACACTAAAAAGATTCAGTATCTCAAATTTTATTTGTACTTTTGCAGAGTCATTTCAGCGTTCCATTTGTTTTCTAATGCAACACTAAGATGAATGGAGTGCTGATTTGAGAGAATTGCTGAGAAACTTAGATGTTGATCAGAACCTAATTAATTAATTATTACTAACAGTAAGTGTTGCTAATTTTAGGAATGAAAATTAAGAGTTTTTTGATGGCAGCCTTGGCGGCATTTTCTTTGTCCGCTAGCGCTCAGTCTTTGTCTCCAGGCACCAAGTGGCATTGGGACAAGGGTACAATCGTAGTGGAGACACCAGAGCGTCCTGCAGGACAGCAGAATGTTTTGGGATTGACGGCTCCTAAGTTGAAGACAGTACGTGTTGGCTTTGTCGGTCTCGGTATGCGTGGTCCTTGGGCAGTAATGCGTTTCTGCCACATTCCAGGTGTAGAGATCGTTGCCTTGTGCGATTACGAGGAGGCTCGTGCAGAGAAATCACAGGAGTACTTGCGCAAGCAGGGCTTGAAGCCTGCTGATATCTATAGCGGCGAGAAGGGGTATGAGGCTTTGTGCAAGCGTTCTGACATCGACCTGGTTTATATCGCAGCCGACTGGAATCACCATTTCCCAGTTGCCAAGTTTGCGATGGAGAATGGCAAGCATACAGCCATCGAGGTTCCTAGTGCCATGAATCTGGATCAGTGCTGGAGCCTGATTAACTTGAGCGAGCAGACTCGCAAGCATTGCTTCATCTTGGAGAACTGCTGCTACGACTACTATGAGATGAATGCGCTGGCTATGGCTCAGGATGGCGTTTTCGGTGACATCATCCGTGCTGAGGGTGCTTATATCCACTGTCTCGAGGACTTCTGGGATGCTTACTGGAAGGATCCGGCTGACAATGACAAGGACAACCTCCACTGGCGTATGAAGTATAACATGGAGAACCGTGGTGATGTTTATCCTACTCATGGCTTGGGTCCTGTTGCTCAGTGCCTGAATATTCACCGTGGCGACCGCTTCACTACGCTCGTTGCTATGGATACAGAGTCTTTCGTGGGTAAGGACTGGGTGAAGAACAAGAGCGGCAAGGAGTGCAAGGAGTTCCGCAATGGTGACCATACTACTACCTTGATGCGTACAGCCAAGGGTAAGGTGGTGGAGATCCAGCACAACGTGATGACTCCTCAGCCATACAACCGCTTGTTCAAGCTCACAGGTACCAAGGGTTACGCTACCAAGTATCCTACCGAGGAGTTTGCACTCTCTGGCGAGGCACTCAAGGGTACAGGTGCTCCTCAGATGGATAACCTCAATGCTCATGGTTTCATGAACAAGGAGCAGAAGGAAGCTTTGATCAAGAAGTATTATCACCCTATCTTGAAGAAGTATGGTGAACTGGGCCGTCAGATGGGTCATGGTGGTATGGACTTCATTATGGACTCTCGTCTGGTTTACTGCTTGCAGAATGGCTTGCCATTGGATATGGATGTTTATGATTTGGCAGAGTGGTGTTCTTTGGCAGAGTTGGGTGCTCTTTCTATGGACAACAACAGCGCTGCCGTTACCTTCCCAGACTTCACCCGTGGTTTCTGGAACAAGCAGGATGGTTACAAGCATCAGTATGCTGCACCAGAGGCTGAGGCTGCTACAGAGGCTGCCGCTGCAGCTTATACCAAGTCACAGAAGGAGGCTACTGCTAAGTTCAAGTTGTGGAATCTTTATGATGCTGTAGCTGCTGCCAAGAAGGCTAACAATGCCAAGGCTTTGAAGTCGGCTACCACTAAGTACAACAAGGCTGTAGCTGCTGCCAAGAAGGCAATGAATGCCAGAAAATAATAGCAGGAATTTAACTCCTCTAATTCCCCATGAAAAATCAAGAGGGTGTGTCATAAGTCACAGCCAATACGCCCTGAAAGGGCAGAAGCTCCTAGCCCAGGGCATCGCCCTGGGTTTTAGAACAGATACAAAAAAGTCGCCCTGAAAGGGCAAAAGCTTTCAATTTCAAAGCTTTTGCCCTTTCAGGGC
>NZ_JBBNGE010000037.1:0-34492 GCF_040095255.1 Segatella sinensis
CCAAAGATGACTACGGTGGCTACGGCTACTGCCGTCTTGTAAGGCTTCGGACGAATGGCCCCATCCACACCCAATACAGCTGCAGCTCCACAGATGGCACTTCCGCAAGCGGTGAGCAGTGCAATGCTGCGGTCTATTTTCAGGAGCCTTCCCACCAGGATTCCCAAGCCGATGGTGCCGCATACGATGATGGCATCCATCACGATGGCAGAGACTCCAACAGCCATCACATCCTGGAAGGTGAGCTTGAAACCATAAAGGATGATGCCTGTGCGGAGGATTCGCTTGCTGCAAAACTTGATGCCCGGTACCCAGGTGTCGGGCAGGTTGTTACGTAAACTATTGGCATAGAGCATACCAATGATGATGCCCACCACCATGGGGCTAAACGAAAGAGCTTTCACCCAGTCCATGCCACCGATGTAGAAGGCAGCGCATGCGAAGAGTGCGATGAGCAATACGCCATGCAGCATACTGCTCCTTTGTTCTGATAATCTCATATTCTTCATTTTTTTGTCGGTTATTCGCTTTTTTTTAAAGCGGGTGCAAAGGTACGAAAAAATATGAGATGTTGTATATATATAATAACTATACGTTATAATCTTTGGTTATGAATCTCTTGAATGTCTGCTGGAGCTTGGCGGTCACGCCTCTCTTCTCAACAAACATAAAATCTCGTTCCATCTTCAGATTCTCAATTTCCAGAACCTTGAATACTTGTTCATAGATACTTCTGTAGATGGCTCTTACGCTGATGATACCCATGCTTAAGGAATGTTCCACGAAATGCTTGATGCCCTCTGTGGTTCCCAGATTCATCTCAATGTTCAGATCAGAAAGAGCAATGCCGTTTTCCTGCAGTTTTTTTTGGATGACATCCAAAGTTCCGGAACCTAATTCTCGCAGTACAATCGGTGTCTGCCTGAGAAGGTCCAGAGAAATCTCATCTTGCTGGGCTAGGGGATTGGAACAATGTACGAACGCCACCAGTTCATCTTTCATGAAAGGAGTGTATTTAAAGGTGGGCTGCCGCTTGATGCCTTCCACCATACCCAGGTCTATCCTTCCTGCAGCAAGCGCATCCTCTATCTCATGAGAATTTCCGCTGAGCAGGGTAAGACGAATGTCGGGATAATGTTTCCTGAATTCAGCTATCAGTTCGGGGAGAACATATTGTGAGATGGTGGTACTGGCTCCGATGCGCAGTTCACCACCAGATTTCTCCGTGAGCTTCTTCATGTCGAAATCGAGATTCTGATAGGCATCGATAATCTTGCAGGCATGGTCAAGCATAAGTTGTCCGGCACGGGTGAGTTGGATGCGGTTGCCGATTCTGTCGAATAGTTGCACCCCATATTCCTTTTCAAGCTCCTGTATGTGCTTGCTGATGGCAGGCTGACTGATGAATAGTTCGTTGGCAGCCTTAGTGAAACTCAGGAGTGTAGCCACACTTCTGAAAACTTTCAGTCTTGTATCTATCATTGTATGTTCCTTTGTTATTTCAAAATTCCTCGTCATTATGATGCCGAGTGCAGCATATCTTTTGCAAAATTAGATAAAAAATCCGAATTATAAGCCAGTATGATAAAAAAAATTCATTGATTTATAGAGGAAAGCTACGAAAAAAGTAATATACAATGAAAATAACCGAAGTTGAAAATGAAAATGACCGAAAATGACCATGACCGGAAATGACCGGCTATGACAGGGAAATAAATAAAACCGCTCCACCTATTTATATATAGGAGGAGCGGTTGTAGTAGATAAAATCATCTCAAAAACGAATCACATGCAGATTTCATTCAGCTTTCCTGCTGCTTACATGCAGCTTGTAACGCCGAGCGAAGTGGCGACAACAATATTTAAACATCCTACTAGCTATTATTTCAAAAAAATGTTGTATCTTTGCCAGCGAAAATAAAAAATTAAAGTGTTATGGACAAGTACAAAGTTATTGAAATGACAAAAAAGGGTGGTAAGGTTGTTACAGCAAAGGAAATCTCCAAGCCATCAAGTTACGCAACCGCAAGAAAGTTGGTTGAGGTTCTTCAAGCTAGCAACATGAAAGATAAGTATCATGTGTGTGGATGCAAGAATGACAACTTCAACTATGTTTCTTACTTTAGTGACAAGACCGTTTATTATCAAATCAAGAGAGTGGGCTAAATCCCACTTTCTTCTAAAGTATTTGGAGTTATGGCAAAGGTATTATGTATTGTGAGAAGTTCAACTGAGGCACAAGAGATTGAATCACAGAAGAAGGAATTGATTGAGTTCTGCAAGTCCAAGGGGTTTGCGGATGGTGACATGCTTTTTATTGAGGCGCAAGGTGCAAGTGCAAGGTCTTTGAATAAGAAGTATATCAAGATGCTTGAAGACATCAAGTCAACAATCTTGAATGACAGTGAAATCAAGTCTGTTGCAGTTTGGGCGTTGAATAGACTTGGAAGAGTAGAAAGCAAGTTGCATGAAATGAAGGAGTTCTTTGTGAAGAATAGAATCCAAGTGTACTGCAAAGACCCTTCCTTTTCTCTATTGAAAGAAGATGGAACTGAGGACACAGCAGGAAGCATGATGTTTTCCGTTTATGCTGCAATGGTCAAATTAGATACTGAGGAAATGTTTGCAAAGATGCAGCGTGGCAAGAAACGCAATGCTGAGATTGGCAAATGCAATGGAAGCCACATTCAAATGTACGGTTATCAGCTTGACAGTAATAATTTTGTCATTCCATTGAAGGAAGAGGCTGAGGCTGTCAACATGATATATGATATGTATATCAGTGGCAAATACTCCACCTATACTTTGGCAACAGAGTTGAATGCAAGGGGTTTCCGCAATAGAGGGAAGAAAGTCACACAAGCTTGGATTGGAAAGATATTGGGTGAAACCGCTTACATTGGCTATACCAATTGGGAAGGTTCACGTTCAAGTCATAGAAAATTCATCCCTATTATGTCCAAAGAGAAGTGGGATAAATGCCAAGCAATTAAAGAGGCTAAGAAGAATGGTGAATATGTGGGGAAGACCAAGGAATCTAGAAACACCAATCTTGGCTGTGGATTAATTAAGTGTCCAAAATGCGGTGGCAATTACATGGCAAGTGGGTTAAATTACCTCTGTTATCATAAGAAAGCGCATTTGGGGTGTGAGAATAGTGTATCAATGAGAATCAACGTCCTTGACCAAATTATCTATGAGGTTGCGAGTATATTGCATATTGAGTTTATGTCACAGCCAAACAATAATTTGGTAGAGACATTGGAGAATGACATCAAGGTATTGGGTGACAAGATAATGGGAAGTGAGAAGGATTTGAAAGAGATTGATGAGAAGAAGGCTAAGATTGCAGATGTATATGTTGATGGCATCATTACCAAGAAACAATACCAAGCAAGGATAGCCAAGATTGATGCAGAGAAGTCTCAATCCGAAAATGATATAGACAGATACAAGGTTGAGATTGGCAAGCTAGAAAGACAGCTTGAATCAGCCAAGAATCCAACATTTGATAATCTCTTGGAATATGCTGATGACTTATCTTCAACTGACATTAAGAAGATGAAGGATATTGTAAATCATCATATATCAAAGGTATGGTTTGACGCTGAGGAATGTAATTTTAACGGCAAGGTTAAGACATGCAAGCATATCCATGTAGTTGATGAGAACGGCAAGGATTGGGAATGGATTTACTTATCTCACCTACCATGGAAGGGGTTTGAAAAGAAGCTATACAAGTTGGTTGATGGGAAGCTGATTCCGCATTGGCAAACTGAGGAGCATGAGTTGTTGGCATCCATTGCCACCTATCAACTAATAAAGGGGAATGGTGATTAGACCGTTCCCCCTTCTACATTCCCCTCAAAAAGAGGGGTATAATACATAAAAATTAAATCTAAAAAGCCTTTATAATCGCTTTCTTTGTTTTGATTGTAATCCCCTCAAAATGAAGGGTATAATTCAATTTTCTTGTTGATGCAAAGATACTCAAAAAAGTTGAGATAACAAAGTTGCTTAACGTTCTTTAACTAAAGCTATACTTTTCCATTAACTTAGCCTCTAGCCTTGGCAATATGTCTTCAACTGTCAATGGTTGGCAATTGTTAGGGATTCTTGGATAGTTCTTATTAATGTCCTTCAAGGCTGTTATGTTCTTTGATGCTGCAATATAGCAAGCAAAAGCGAATCCATCACATTCAAAGTAAACTATTGATAGTCCCTTCAATCCGCTTACAGGAAATGATATGCCATATATTGAGTTGTGTTCCCTTGACCATTCAATGAGTTCATTGATTGCTTCTTCCTTTTTATCAATGTTATCATGTCCGTAATATCCCCAATCACGTTTACATGCAATCATTGCGTTTTGAGCGTCACCAATCTCCAAGGCTAGTCTAAAGAACTTTGCAGCTTCATCACCTTTTTTTATTAAAGATGTTAACTTGTACTTGGTATTGGTCTTTCCAATGCCACAGAAAGTTTCAACGTAGTCATCATACCAACGTTCTTGCTCAGCTGTTAGTACATTGTACTCATTCATCTTTCTGAATCCACTCTCAGCATCAAGTAGGAGGCATTTCTCTACATATTCATCATATCTTTCTTGTCTCTCACGTTCCTTCCTTTGGGATTCACTTTCATAGACTTCATTTTCAATTGATTCCCTTTCATAGGATTCATCCTCAATATATTGCTCGGCCTCTTCCTCTTTTCCTTCTTTTCTACCCCTTGTAACAATGTAATAGAGGATTATGAATGGCAGTATCAAAAATATAAAACTTCCCATATCTCTCAATTTATTTAAATGTTATTATTGGTTTTTTCTTGTAGTGCAAAGATACTCAAAAAAGTTGAGATAACAAAGATGTTTAACACCATTTAACACACCTCATATAATGCCCTAGAAAGCCCTTAAAATCACCTAATGGTATAGTTTATCACCTTCAATAAGATAACGCCTCAGAACGTCAGGAAACAGCCTTAAATCAAATCCTTTAAATACTTATTACATATTATAATATCATTAATAATGGCAGATTATAGAAAGTTAGTTCCTTTCATAAAGAAATGGGAAGGTGGATTCAGCAATCATCCGCAAGATAGAGGTGGAGCAACCAACAAGGGTGTCACATTGTCAACCTATAGGATGGTATATGGCAATGACAAGACTGTTGATGATTTGAAAAACATGACAGAATCACAATGGAATTATATATTCAAGAAACTATATTGGGACAAGTGGAAGGCTGATTCAATAAAGAATCAATCCGTTGCTAACATATTGGTAGATTGGTATTGGATGAGCGGCAACATTGGGGTTAAGAAAGTTCAAGAACTGTTTGGCTTGACTGTTGATGGCATTGTTGGGAACAAGACCCTTGGAAAGGTTAACTCAGTTGATGGTGAGTGGCTTTTCAAAAGGATTTGGGAAATGAGGCTAAACTTTTACAATAGTATAGTGAAGAACCATCCATCACAGAAGGTTTTTCTTCAAGGATGGCTTAATAGACTGCATTCAACCGTTTACCAAGGATAACTCAAAATTTGCGTTCTAAGGCTTTATTTTTCTTCAATGGTATAGTTTATCACCTTCAATGAGAAAGTGTCTTAGAACGTCATGAAATGGGCTTAAAATCAATTTATCATATATCCCTTGGTAACACCATTACCATCCCAATTCATTTCATTGTCTCTTTACTATAGAAAGGCACGCAGGAAAGCCCCCAAGCTACAAGATGGTATAGTTACCAACCAAGACGGAGAAAACAGCTCTGAGAGCCTCCTGTACGCCTTATACGCCATATTATTTAATTCTCTTATATATTCTAGTAAAGAGACCTTTGAGATAATATTCGTGGAGCTTTGCTGTCTGTTTATCCATGCGCATAACACTTGGTTTTATATTCCTTGAAATGTACTTTTCTAAGGCTTGTACCAAATCCTTTCCCCTTGTAGGAAATGTGAAGTTACGTTCATCAATTTCATCATAGAAATTATGCTTATCTAGGGTGTTGGTTTTTCTGTCTTCCTCTAGGGTTTCTTCATCAAGTGGTTCATTTGAGAACCTTAGCCCCTTCCTAGTCTTCTTCTTTTGGTTCTTGATTGTTGAAATGGTTGAATCTGATAAGTTTAGGGCTTTGCTTGCCTCTTGACTTGACTTATAAACTCCAATTAAATTCCCATCCCTATATGCGTATAGTTCTTGCACCGTGCATAATATTATTCTTAGTTAGTGTCTTGGTAGTGGTTGGTTGGGATTCCAAGCCTTTGTCACTCACCTTGGCGTATCTGATGGATGGTCACTGTCCGAGGTCACATCTAGGGCTGTATGAGCAACTTATCCTAGGGCTATATATTCATTCAAGTCCGTCTTGGAAATCCCTTCCTTATATTGCAAAGATATATAAAAAAATTAAGAAACAGAAATCTAATTGGAATTATTTTGTATCTTTTTTATCTAGAATGGAGATTTCCTCCTTCATCTTTTTGAGGTTGGATGCAATTGCTTCAAATGTCTCAATCATTGAATCTAGTTCACAATCTCCACCGACTGCTATTTCAAAACCACTTGAAGAGCCATCTTTGTCTTCATCAATCTTTCTGATTTCATATTCACTAAGAATGCCTCCTTCTACTTTAACGTAGGTTCTAGAGCCATGTCCCCAATCACCACCTTTATAGCCATTTGTGCCACAAGTAACTGTTGTAAATGGAGTTTTAGTTGTGACTGTAGGAATAACTTTACCACCATAAACCACTTCACCATATTCCCCACCAATTTTCTCATTCAGAGCACCTTTGATGCTGTTGATATATTTGTTGTCCTCATCATTCATTAATGACTCTTCCATAGGTTCTAGTATTGGTCTATTCTTACATTCAAACTCAATACATTTATTATAGAAAAAAGATGCAACATCTATCATGTCATTTGTTACTGGAAGACCACTTTCTATGATTTTAATGAGCTGCTGTTTACCAATCAAGCCTTTGGAGACACCATTTGAAATGGCAGATACCATCTGAGATTTATATCTCCTTGGCTCTATACCAAATCCCACAACCAACTCATCCATCTTTTTGTCTTCTAAGGGTTTATCAATGTCAATACCGTACTTATTTTTACCAATCTCAACCAAGAAGTCATAAAGATGACCATGCTCTTTACCTCCACAGTCTACAATTAGCTCAATGTGCTTGAACTCATAGATAATTCCAAACTTATCAAAGACTGCTTTCAATGCGTTCTCAGCTTCATTTCCCTTATTCATTTGCTCGTCCCTTTTCTCTTCAAGGACTTTCAGTAAGCATTTAGAATTGTTGTTCTTAATCATTGTTATGTTTTTTTTATTTATGTTCCTTTCTATTGTTATAGTGCAAAGATATAGAAAATAATTAGTAAAACGAAATTTAATTGAGATTATTTTGCATCCTTCTTTGATAGAATGAAACATTCCCTTGCCATTTCATCCCTTATCTCCTTCTTCCTATCGTTATCACTTGAAGAAGCAAGCTCATATCCTAGTCTCTTGACCATTTCTTCCTTTTCGGAGAGAGTTAATTGGTTAATGATACCTTCAACTTTATTATTTTTAAAAGTAACCTCAGTTGATAGCTTAATTCCATCTTTGTCAAACAAGTCCTTAAATGGATAATTAAACTCTTTAAATTTATCGTAGTTCACCACAAGCTTGTACCAATCACCGTTTGGAATGGCATTAACAATTCCGTTATCAATCAATGTTTGCAATGCAAGGTCGCAATCCTCTTGGCTCATATGATATATCCCATGTGATGTTGGACTATAATTACAACCCTTTGGATTCTTTGATAATACAAAAGTTACATAGAAGAACTTTACTGCAATTGGCGGTAGTAAAGCCATTAATTGCATTGGTATCAGTTTCTTCTTATAATCGTCGTTTTCCATTAAAACTTACACATATTACTCTTATTATTTTCCATTAGCCATTATGCAATCTCCACCTCTTTAAAGTTATCTTTCTTCAATCTATATAGTTTTGCTTGACTGACAACTATACCTTGTTCTGCAAGCCATTTCAAATTTTCCTTGACTGACAAGTTGAAGTCATATAGAGCACCAACCCTTTCGGTATTTATCTTTTTCCTTATCTTATTGGTGAGAACCATCATTCCATTCTTGCCTTCATCATTCCACTTATTAATCAAGTCAATGAAATGTGACTTCTGAATCTTGAATGTTCTATTCTCTGGCACAATAGGATTCCTTCCATTCATATCATCTATCCTAGCATTCTTGATGGCATTCAATATCCAAGCATTGTTTAGCTTTCCATCAACGTTGTCAAAGAAATGATAACGCTCAACAACTACATTAAAAACTAGGTTTTCATCCGTTATCCTAGGATTAATCTTTAGCATAGTTGAAATCATATTGAGAAGAACAACCCTTCTTTTCTCTCCATGCTTAAACGGTATAGTACGCCCTTCAACCTTGGAGAACTTGTTCTTGATTTGATAATATTCCTTATCCCACAATCTTGCGATTCCGTCTTCATCATAGGTTACAGGAGTTTCCATTAGATAGATATATTTATTGCTCCACTTTGCAATAAACTCAGAATCCTTCATTTCATTCAAGTCATTCTTCATTTCATCCGATATATTCAACTCAACATCCTCTATCTTGGAATCATTTGCAGTGTCCTTAACACCCTTCATTTCCTTCTCATACCTCTCATTCATTGAGAGCTTATTGATGTCTTCCAATTCATATAGGATGTTGTTATATACCGTGGTTATTTCCTTCTTTGGATTTCCTAGGAACTGTTGGGATGGTGACTTCATGCAGTTGTCTTCCATCCTAAATCCGCTGTATATCTCTAGGTGTGAAGCTAACTTATAATAAACCTTCTTATAGAAAGATTCAGATTTCATAATGGTAAAATCAAGGAAATAAATCAGTCTAAACCTATGGTCTAACTTGGAATCATTTGTTGTGGTATATGCCAATGTAGGTTTCAGTGGAAGCTTGTTCAAGTATTCATGTATGTTAGCTGCACAATGGTCAATGTCAAATACTATGAAATTGGTATGGTGGAAATTATCCATTCTCTTCTCTCTCTGTCCAAAAACCCTACCATTGTCATTGAAGCAGTAACAGAATGAATAACCGTCTTCAATCCTATTGATAAAATCTGTAAATGTAAGATTTTGCCTCTTGTATTTAATCTTACCAAAATTACAATTGTTCTTATCCTCTATTGGGAGTGTTGAAACACTTATGTCAAAAGTGTATTGACCAAACTTGATAGTTTTCATCAATTATAATCTTTTATTGTATTAGTTATCAATAATGTCTTTTTTCTTTTTTTTACAATAAAGAAGGACGGTCGGAAAAGTAATAAAAGACTAAAAAAAACCTTTTCCAACCTAGGCTCTTGCAATAGCCCCCTTCTACTATATAAATATCACAATGATTTCAAAATTACTTGAAATGTGATATATTTTTTTAATATTTTTTTATTATCCTACCAACTATTGCAAAGATATACAAAATTATTGATAAAACCAAATAAATCTTAAAACAATTTAATAGAAGCATGAAATTATCACCCTATCATGTAGTATTAATTTATTTCTAGTGTTATCATCCAGTTTAGTGTTCTCTTCCTTATTTCTCTTATTATGATAATAAATGATAATATTATATTATATATTATTACTAGTATATTATATTATAAATTATATATTATATTATTCTAGTATATTATTAATATTATAAAATATATTATATAACAAGAGTTATTATTATATTATATTATCTAAGAACTTATAGAAAGAATAACTTATATACTAAGAATCCCCCTTCACAAATATCAAGGGTTTATTGCTCGGAAACCACCATCCTCAAAGATGAGTGGTTTCACGTTAGCTCTTGCAATATGACCTCTTGGATGCCATTGCTCTTGCTAGTTCATACAATAAATCATTCTTCAATTGAATATTTTTTTCATTTAAGCCTTATTTTTTCATTTTATCTGATATTTATTAATATAAAGATTAATTTTTGACAATGATTAAGTACACTAACCAAGCAATGATGGAGAAGTCTGAGACTGAGGATTTCTTCCAAGCGAAAGAGATTATTGAGGAACTTTTCAAGGAAAAGGGAATAACTATCAAAGACCTTAGACCAACACCAAATGGAACATCCGTTGATTTCAGATTCAAGGCTGTCACCAAGAAAGGGAAGGAAATTAAATATGCGGTTGAGATTAAACGTAATAATGGTAGATATATTTCAAGTAAGACCCTTCCACTATTGTTCACAAAGTACATAAGCATGATGAAGGAAAGGAAGGAAGATGAAAGATTGATAGAGATATTCTTGCTTCCAACCATGTTTATTATCTTTGACATTGATAAGATTGTCACCAATGTACCTTTGAAGGACTTGAACATAGCCAATTGGAACATACCGCTAGAGAACTATTCCACTAGGGTTAGGAATGAAAAGATACCACAACCTACAATATGGTTAAGTACTGATAAGTGCTCAATAAGCGGATATACCAAGAAAATTTAAAAAAAGTTAAGAATAAATTTCGCTTTACCAAATATTTTATATATATTTGCAATGTTGGTAGAGGGTAATAAAGTAAAGGATAATTGAATGAGATATGAGGTAGTTGGTATGGCGTTAACTGAGTTCCCAAACTTAAAGGGAAAGAGATTTGATGATATTCAAGAGTTGGTTAACCAAGGTGTGAGGGAGATAGAAATATATGACCATGAAGAAGGTCATTGTTTGACCATGGAATGGATAAAGTCTCATAAAGACTATATTCCAACGACATTGGTAAGATAAGTAAAAAACTAATAAATATTTATAATATATCCTAGTTATAGGAGAGCATTTCTATTCTAGTTCATTTGCATTCATTGGAGGGGCGTTTGTAGCCCCTCTTTTTTCCAAGATGAGTAATTAATCACTAGATAGAAAACAACGCCTTAGAGGGGCATTTCCTGCGGTTCTGAGGCATATAATAAAGGGATATGCAATGCCAACAATTAATCGTCTAAAGAAGAAGGAAAGAACGTCTGACAAATCCAATTTAAGGAAGAAACTTTATGCGGATAGGCTTTATCAGAAGGTTAGGAAGCTGTATTTCATGGAGCATCCACTTTGTGAGGAATGTTTAAAGGAAGGGATGACAGTTCAAGCTAGGGACGTTCACCATAAGCAATCACCTTTCATTGATAATCTATCAATGGTTGAAAGATACTTTTTACTGAGGAATCCAAATAACTTCATTTCACTCTGTAGGGATTGTCACCAAAAGGCACATGGCAACATCAAGAAAAAAAATTGAAAAAAAATACTCATTTTTCAAGTAATTTTTAATTCAATCATATATTTATAGATAAAGGAAGGATATAATGAAAGTATATGATGACTATAATGATTGCATGATTGATGGTGTTATAACAGATGATGATGATACCATAACATGCGGTGAATATTAAATTTGAATGTAATCTATCTATCAAATTCATAAGATGAATTATATATGTATGTTTTAGACATTGTTAAGTTTTAATTTATTTAATGTTATTTTTTGCGGATGGTGGCTTGTGAAAGTAGCCATCCGTCTTTTAGAAGAATCTCTTATAAATTATTATATATTTTGAGCTATTTAACTCATTGTTTTAATTAATCTTGCCTAGCCAGTGTTTTCATTGGCTAGGCTTTTCTTTTTGTATTTATTATAATATAATATTGCAATATAAATTTAATGAAGTATATAAGAAACTTTAGTGCTCACACAGACTATGAAGCAGAAATGAGGAGGATTCCAACTCCATCAGTCAGTTACTGCAGGAAGGAGAATGAATGCCACTTCATGCCAAATAACGTTATAATGTTCAAGGTTGGTGATTTGAATGGAAACACCAATCAAACCGTGACGGTAAATTATTATGAAGGTGGAAGCGAAACAATTCCAATTACAGAGGGAAATAAGTGGTATGTGCATAACATTCCAAGTGGCAAAAGCCTTAAACAATTTGTTGGAATTTATAACATTACAGACACCATCATTTCAGCAAAGATTAAAATTTATTATGGGACTATTATAAATAACATTCGTGGAAATCTAACATTCATTGCTTGTGACATAAGTGAGTTAACTAGTATGAGAAGAATGTTTTACAATGTTGGTGGCATCACATCTTTAGATGTGTTCATACTAGATACATCAAATGTTACTGACATGTCTTTTATGTTTCAGTCTTGTAGCGGCCTTAAAACCCTAGACGCTAGCAATTGGGATGTTAGCAAAGTTACTACTATGAGCCGTATGTTTGATGGTTGCACTTCGCTTCAAAGCCTAGATTTATCTAATTGGAACGTGGAAAATGTTACTAATATGGATGTTATGTTTGGCGATTGCTCTTCATTTCAAACATTGAATTTGAGCGGTTGGAATACTTCAAAAGTTACTGATATGTTTGCTATGTTTGATGGTTGCACTTCGCTTCAAAGCCTAGATTTATCTAATTGGAACGTGGCAAATGTTACTAATATGAATATTATGTTTCAGCTTTGCGAAAAACTCCAAAGCCTAGATTTATCTAATTGGAATGTTGGCAATGTTACTACTATGAGTAATATGTTCAAATATTGCGATTCCTTGAAGACAATTTACATGAGGAACTGTAACCAAACAACCATTGACAAAATCAAGGCTCAATTGGAGACTGATGGAATACTAAATAATGTTACAATAATAACAGAATAAATGATATTTATTGGTGATTGATTTCGGCATAGATTTCAATCACCTTTTTTAATATATATAAAAAATTATTGTATAATAATGGCTACAAAAATCCCAAGAATTAAATTCTTCAACTCAGTTGTTAAGAATAAAATGCCAGAGGCAGAAGGAGCATCAATTGGAGAGCTTTTCATCAACGCCAATGCTGAGAGACCTTTTATTTCAACCAAGGATTCCAATGGCGAAATGAAGAAAGTTATCTTTCAAGATGAAATCAATGCTGATTTGGAAGCTGAGGCAAGAGCAAGGCAAGATGCTGATGTTGAGCTTCAAAAGAATCTTGACGCTGAAACAAATGCAAGGCAAGATGCTGATAATACTCTCACAACAAATATAGCAAATGAGGTGTATAGGGCAAAGAAAAGCGAAGAAACTCTAGGCAACCGCATAACTGACGAAACTCAACGTGCAACTGATGCGGAAACTACTCTAACCAACAGCATCAATCAGGAAATCCAAGACAGGACAAGTGAGGTAGAACGCCTTGACAATAAGATAGAGACGGAAACTTTAAGGGCAACCAATGCGGAGGAAGTCTTGGGTGATAATCTTGCCAAAGAAACCCAAGACAGGACAAGTGAAGTAGAACGCCTTGACGGTAGGGTTTCCACAGAGATTCAAGACCGCAAGGATGCAGACACTGCTATAAGGGAGGAGCTTAGTGGAAACACAGAGGAATTGAAAACCGCCTTATCAGCTGAGACAAAAGCAAGGGAAGATGCTGATAACCTTATCACCAAGAATCTGAATGATGAGATAGCCAATAGGAAGTCAGAGGTTTCTAGGCTTGACACTAAGATTGAGACGGAAACTTCAAGAGCTGAGGCAGCAGAATTAGCATTGACAGACAGTTTGAACAGTGAAATCACCAATAGGACTGACGAAGTTACTAGACTTGACGGTAGAATTGACACTGAAATCCAACGTGCAACAGATGCTGAGAGTGCTCTCAGCAAGGACTTGGATAAGGAGATTGCAGACAGGAAAAATGCTGTAACAACGCTTACCAATAAGCATAATGAAGATGTTTCCGCATTAACCAAGTCTATCACTGACAATAAAGTAAAGATTATTAAGGTTGCTGATGACCTTTTACCTGCAAATGTAAAAGAAGCCTTCAAGTTGACAAATGGTCTTGATGTTCAATTAGGTGAAACCATCAACATATATAAGGATTCTAGTTTGCAGAAGGTTGAATTGGTTGACCAAAAGTTGAGGTTTACATATAATAACGCTAGTGGTGGAACAGACGTTGTTGACATTGATGTATCTAAATTCTTAGCTGAATCAGAGTTTAAGGATGGCTTAGAAGTCCATTCTGATGGTACGGTATATGTAAGGATTGCGGATGATTCTGAGGCATATTTGACTGTTGGTGAGAACGGATTGAAATTCAGTGGACTAGATTCATTAAATGATGATATAAATTCCAAGATTGATACTGAAATAAGTGATAGAAAGTCTGATACTTCTGCACTAACCAAGAGTATCAATGATGAAGTGGCTAGAGCAAAGGGAGCTGAGAAAGTCTTGACAGACAACCTCAATGCAGAAATCACCAACAGGACAAGTGAAGTCACTAGGCTTGACGGCAGGGTTGACACAGAGGTTGCTGATAGAAAGTCTGCTGATAGCGCAATCACCAAGAGCCTCAATGATGAAGTGGCTAGGGCTACAAATACCGAGAAAGTTCTAACATCAAACATTAGCAAAGAGGTTGAAGATAGAACTTCTGAGATTGCAAGGATTGACGGCAGGGTTGACACTGAGGTTGCTGATAGGAAATCTGCTGACAGTGCTATTATCAAGTCTCTTGAAGCTGAAATTGCTAGGGCTAAGAGGGCTGAGAGTGAGATAAGCGGTACAATGTCAGGTGATACTTCTGCATTAACCAAGTCTATCAATGATGAAGTGGTTAGAGCTAAGGCAGCTGAGAAGACTCTCACAGACAGCTTGAACGCTGAGATTTCCGCAAGAACTGAGGCAGATAAGGCATTAGAAGCCAAGATTAAAGCTGTTGGTGATACAGCTTGCAAGGTTACTGATGTTAAGGTTGATGGTGTTTCTGTAGTAACAGAGAAGGTAGCAAACATAGACCTTTCAAGTAAGGTTGATGTTTCTGCATTGACCACTGAGACTTCTGCAAGGAATGATGCTGATACCAAGTTGACAAGCTCAATCACCAAGGAAGTAAGTGACAGGAAATCCGAGATAACAAGAGTTGAAGGTGTCATAGCAAATGAGACTTCTGCAAGGGTTTCTGCAATAACATCACTTAATTCTGAGATTGCAGACTTAAAGGCTAACGGTGGCAAGATTCAAGATGTTACTGTTAACGGTGTTTCTGTTGTGGCTAACAAGATTGCAAAGATTGACCTTTCAAATTACCTTGATAAATCAACCTACAACACTGATAAACAGGCAATTGATGATACTCTATCAAATAAAGCTGATTTGGTAAATGGTAGGATTCCACTTGAACAGTTAGGAAATCTTGATACCAACATCTTAATAATTGCAAATGACCTTCCAACAAGTGATATTAAGGAGAACAAGATTTATCTAGTTCCATCCCAAACAAGCGGAGAATCAAACGTATATACGGAATATGTTTATATCAACTCAGCTTGGGAAATCCTTGGAAGCTATACTTCTAGTGTAGATACTTCCAATTTTGTTTTGAAGTCAGAGTTGGAGGCTGATGAGCAGGCAATTGCAGCAGCGTTTAACGTGATAAGGAAAGAATATACTGATAAGTTTGCCAATATTGACCTTTCAAGTAAGGCTGATGCTTCTGCATTGACCACTGAGGTTAGTGAGAGGAAATCAGCTGACAGTGCAATCACCAAGTCTATTACTGATGAGATTGCAAGGGCTAAGGAAGTTGAAGCAACAAAGGCTGATGCTAGTGAACTTTCCAACTATGTTTTGAAGAGCGATTATGATGTTTTGAAGACCAACTATGATACATTAAAAGCAACTCTTGATGACGTTCTGAATAGGCTTACAGCTATAGAAAGTGTTGATGCCTTAGATGCAGGTAATTACTAATATATGATTTATAAGGATAGGGTGATAAAAAATATCGCTTTATCCTTATTTTTTTCTCAAATTCTTTGTATTTTTTAAGATTACCATATATTTATATATAAAAGGATGATACAATGGAAGTAATTTCAATAATACTGATGGCGGTTGGTGTAATTGGTGCAATTGCCACTTCACACCTTATAGGTGCAATGCTGTTTGCCAAGTGGGAAAAACATAACAAGAAAAAGGAAGAGGAATGAGAGGCGAATTATGGAAAATAATTGATGGTTACAGCCTATATGAAGTTAGTAACATGGGAAGAGTAAAGGTTAGGGAAAGGAAGATTATAACTAGTGGTGAGAAAAGAACTTGCAGCAAGACCATCAAAGAAAAAATCTTGAAGCCACATCCCAACAAGAATAATGGCTACTTGCAGATTATGCTAACACCTGATGATGGAGGGAAAAGGAAGCTTCTTTATGTCCATAGGTTAGTTGCTCTCGCATTTTTAGAGGAATCTGAATATAAAACGGTTGTTCACTTGAACATGAAGAGGACAGATAACCGTGCAATCAATCTCCAATGGGGAACACCAAAGAGAACACCAAAGACCAAGATAAAGCGTTGGTGGATAGTCAAACAGAAACTACTGAATAATGCTTGCATAGCAATTTACAATGGGTTTGACCAATTGGAGAAAAACGGATTTCATAAAACTTCAATACTTGCAGCATCAAATTGCAAGTATTTAAGCGGTAAGAAACTAACGGATATGTATAAGGGGTATAGGTGGGAAGCCACTAAGCACACAGAAAAGGAAGAGGAACAAGAGAATGGCGAAGATTGAAAATACAAGAATGGTTGACACTAGTAACTATCTACCTGCTACACAGCTATACATTAAGAACGTGGAAGATTACCTATTGGGTAAATACGGTGAGATAAAACCAGTATGGATTGGGCTGTTGGATAGCCTTGCATTCCAATATGATATTTTCCAAATGAGTAAGGAAGCAATTAGGACAAACGGCATGGTTACCCAGACTTCAAGGGGGCTATGTCCAAATCCATCAATCAAGATTATGAATGATGCTAGCATACAAGTTCAGAAGCTAGTTCAATCATTGGCAATATCTCCAATGGCTGAATCCAAGCTAAAGATGGAAGAGAAAGACACAACAGATGAATTTTTGTCAGCTCTAACTAACTAAAGATAATGACTGAGGTATGGAAAGTAATTGAAGAACACCCACAATATGAGGTGTCAAATCTAGGAAAGGTGAGGGATATTGAAAACCACTCACCTTTACCTATTATATATAACGTGGTTTCTTTTGATAAATTCAAGACCTTTACCAATGTAGCTAGGTTGGTTGTTGATGCCTTTGATAAGGAAAACAAGGGCAAGAAATACTATTGGAAGAATGGCAATCAAGAGGACTGCAGGTTATCAAACATAACATTTGAAAGACCAAAAGTGCTAAGGAAAAAAATAAAAAGGCGTTTTGGGGAGGTTGTTCAGCTGACATTGGATGGTAAGTTTGTGGCTGTATTTCCGAATGCTTGGAAGGCGGCTCTTATGAACGGAAAGAAGGGTCAAAATTCCAAGATTTCTGATGTATGTGATGGGATAATACCAAACACAATCGGATATAAGTGGATGTGGAAGGAGGAATATGATGAGCGAGTTAGAAAAAGAAATCAAGGAACGGATAACTAGTTATGCTTGGGATGTTGTTGAGGGTAAGATATTGGCATGTCAAAATATAATTCTTGCTTGCAAAAGATTCATTGCCTTCCTTCAAAGGGATGATATGTACTTTGACATTGAGGAAGTTGAGAAGACAATCAGATTTTTTGGGAAGTTCAAACACTTTACAGGACAGTACAACCACCATTCCTTCACCTTGCAAGAGTGGCAGAAATTCATGTTATGTGGCATCTACGGATTCAAGTGGAAGAAAGATGACACTAGGGTAACAAGAACCTTCATTTTATCATGCTCGCGCAAACAGGGAAAGACGAGTCTGGTATCAATAATGGCGATAAAAGCCCTTCTAGAAGAAGCTAACTCACAGGTGATTGTTGCTGCAAACTCAGCATCCCAAGCTTCCATCCTTTTCAAGATGGCATCATCCTATTTGAAGTCTTTGGGACATAATATTGACAAGTATTTCAAAAGATATAGGGATAGGATTCTATTTGATAAGACTGATTCAGTTATGAGAGTGGTTTCCGCTGATGCTTCAAGATTGGATGGTTTGAACTGCAATTTTGCGGTTGTTGATGAGATTTCACAAGCCCCTAATTCTGATGTATATGATGTATTGGAGAGTTCCATGGGAAGCAGGAGGCAACCTTTAATGTGTTGCTGCACAACTAGGAGTGCAAATCAGAGTGGTTTCTACAAGGAGTTGGAACAGAGCGGAATTGACGTTATGAGGGGATTGAAGCATGATGACAGTGTTTTCACCTTGGTTTACACATTGGATGACGATGATGATTATGAGGATGAAAATGTATGGAAGAAGTGCTCACCTAACTTGGATATAAGCGTATCAAGGGATTTCTATTCTCAGCAAATTGCAAAGATGAAAAATAACCCATCCCAAGCAACAGCGATAATCACAAAGGTTTTCAATGTATGGGCAAGCACATCCAATGTTTGGATTCCTTCATCTTATATAGTTCAGAATATGGAGAATATATCTGATGATTCATTCAAGGACAAAACCTTATATCTATCCTTTGACCTTGCAAGCACATCTGACTTGACATGTTTAACCGCCATGTATGAGAATGATGGGAAGTTTTACTTTAAAAATTGGTATTTCCTTCCAACTGAAACATTAAAGACTTCAACGAACAAAGACAAGTACAAGACATGGCATAGACAAGGTTTTCTGACACTTACCCCAGGTAATGTAACTGATTATGATTATGTTTTCAATCAGATTCAGAAATTGCATGAGTTAAGCGATGGCATACAGAGGATAAGTTTTGATAGTTGGAACTCAACTGACTTTTCAATCCGTCTGACAGAAGCAGGATATAACATGCAGCCATACAGTCAATCAATAGGTTCAATGAATAGACCAACCAAGGCAATTGAAAGGCTGATAATGGAAGGGAAAAACATCATAATAGATAAGAACCCAATCACTATGTTCTGTTTTGAAAATGCAGTTCCAAAACCTGATTATAATGACAACATCAAGATTATCAAGGAATCTTATGAGAACAAGATTGATGGTGTAATCTCAATTATAATGGCTTATGGAGGCTATCAAGAGGAAAATCACTATGACGGAAGCTTAATAGATTCCATAACCTTCTAATATTTATAGACATATATTAGGATTTTTTTAATGGATAAGGATAAGAAAAGAAGCCCAATATTACGTGGGCTTTTCGGAGTTAGGGAAAAGAGAAGTGAAGAGGATTCTTCATCATCAAGTGGTTTTTATGGTGATGGAAGTCTATTGTTTGGAGCTTTATCAAACGCCCAATATGGCGGTATGAATATCCCTGCACTTTTCGCTTGCACGCAATTGATAAGCGATGGTGTGGCTAGCCTTCCAATTGTAATTAAGAAGAAGTCAGCAAGGGGAAAAACAAGCGTTGTTAAGAATCACCCAGTTGGAGATTTGTTTGATGACAAGAATAACATCTTGACAAAGTTTGACATCCTCAAATTGATAGTACAGAGCGTGATACTAAGAGGAAATGCTTTTGTTTACATAGAACGTACAAATGAAGGACTTCCAAAGGGTTTGAGATTCCTAGAAAGCAGTGATGTGACGATAGTTTACACCAAGGAAAGGAATGAATTGTACTATCAAATTCCTATGCTTGGAAAGATGAGGGTAAAGCCAAGTGATATGCTGCATTTCAAGAAAAACACTTATGACGGAGTACATGGCATTAGCCTTTTGAACTTTGCAAAGAGAACAATCTCAATTGCTTCTGCAACTGATAATCAATCAGAGAGTTTCTTCAAGAATGGTGGAAATCTGAGTGGTGTAATCAAGTCACAGAATGTGATGAGCGCAAAGCAAAGGCATGATATATTATCAAGTTGGGCAAGCACCTATAGCAATGGAAGCAATGGCGTTTGTATATTACCGTTTGGCATGGAATATCAGCCAATCAGTATATCAGGAAAGGATGCTCAGCAGATTGAATCAAGACAGTTCAACGTTGAGGATATATGTAGGTTCTTCAATGTAAACCCTGTCCTTCTAGGTCTTGCAAACCACTCTTCTTACTCAAATTTGGAGGATGTTCAGAATGATTTCTTGGTTCATACATTGCAACCATGGATAACGATGATTGAGAATGAGTTGGATAGGAAACTATTAAATAATGCTGAGACTAACTTAAAGATAATTCTTGATACCAATTCAGTATTAAGGGCAAACAAACAGGCACAAGCAAACTACTACTCAACCATGATTTCAAGTGGAATCCTCTCTAGGAATGAAGCTAGGAAAGATTTGGGAATGAATGAGGTTGAAGGTGGTGATGAGCTAGTCATACCTTACACTGACATTGCTCAAAACACCATTGGAAAAGATGAGAATCCTTCTGAATAATTATTATATATAATAACGTTATTAATGAAGAAAGAAATTGAGTATAGGAAACTTTCCTCTGAATTGCGTTCTGATGGTGGAAGGCATTTAAGTGGATATTGCGTGAGATTTAACGAGCCAAGTCAATATCTAGGCTTTTATGAGGTTATTTCACCAAATGCAATCACTGAGGAAACCTTAAAGAAAAGTGACATATACTGTCTATGGAATCACAACCAAGATGATGTCCTAGGGCGTTCAAGATTCGGAGAAGGAAACCTAACACTAACCCTTGATGATAAGGGATTGCGATATGACTTGGATTTACTAGACAACCAGATTGGTGATATGGTGCTTTCTTATGTCCAAGCAGGCATTGTCCGTGGTTCTTCCTTTGCCTTCACAATCTCGGATGAGGAAGGTGCTGATGAGTGGTCAACAGACGAAAAGGGTGTAAAACATAGGGTAATCAATAAGATTGATATGCTGTTTGATTGTTCACCATGTTTTGAACCTGCTTACCTCTCAACAGAAGCCCCATCTTGCAGAAGCTATGAGAAGTACTTGGAGAGCGAGAAGGAAAAGCAATCAGAGATACAGGACTTATGTGATGAGATTCTGAATCTTTAAAAAAAGATAAAAAAATATTGGTAAACATTAGGAAAAAACCTTATCAATAGTATATTTATAATAGTAGAACATTATTAAGTTTAATGACGAAGAATCTTAATAAGATATATGACTTGGTTAAACGTGCTAAGGCAGAAAATAGAGACATTACAGAGGAAGAGCTTAAAGAGCTTCAAGACGAGACCCCAAAGGAGGATGAAACCCCTACTGAGTGTAAGGAAAAGAAGTCTGATGAAGAAGTTGATACTCCAATGGAGGATGATGAGATTCCTGCTGAGGAAGATATTGAAACACCTACTGAGGATGACCCTAAAGAAGATGATATAGATGATAAGTCTGATGAGGACGTTGAAACTCCAATGGAGGATGAGGATGAAACCCCAACAGACGATGATAAAGAAGATAATTCTAACGTTAGAATGAATAAGAATTTTTCACTTTTGAAGACCGTTAGGTCTATTTCAAAGAATCAGCCACTTGATGAGCTTACAAATGCAGTGGTTGAGCAAGGTAAGAGCGAAATGAGGAAGGCAGGACTTTCTGCACAAGGTCAGTTGGTTATCCCTACAAATGAGGTAAGGGCAATCCATTCTGTTACAGCAGACGGTGAAAGCGTTGTTGCAACTGACGTATTTGACATCTTAACCCCATTGCGTGCAAAGAACGTACTTGCACAAGCAGGTGCTACAATCTACAGTAACTTGACTAGTGACGTTAAGATTCCTATCATGTCAAAGTCTAATGTAACCTTTGAGGATGAGAATGGTGAGGCTAAGGATGGCGCAGGTGCTTTCAATTACTTGAAGCTTACACCACACCGCTTGACAGCATACGTTGACATATCAAAGGAACTTTTGGCACAGGACAGCGTTGATGTTGAGAACGCAATAAGGACTGACCTTGTTAACGCAATCAACAGCAAGTTGGAAGAGGCTTTCTTGTCTGATTTCTCTGGTTCTACAGTTCAGCCAAAGGGTATATTTGCAATAGTTAAGCCTGATTCAGCAGTTACTAAGGATTTCGCTACATTGGTAGCAAATGAGGCAAAGGTAGAAGATGCGAACATCTTGAATGAGCCATGTTATATCCTTTCTAACAAGGCTAAGGCAGCTTTGAGGGCAATGGCTAAGGGTGCTAAGTCAACTGAGTTGGTTTATGAGAACGGTGAGGTTGATGGTACAAAGGCATACAATACTTCAAACGTTCCTGCTTCTAACTACTTGTTTGGTGACATGAGTTCACTTGTAATCGGTACATGGAGCGGTCTTGATTTGATTGTTGACCCTTACACACAAGCAGCTAAGGGTGCTGTACGCCTTGTAGTTAACATGTACGTTGACTTTGGTGTTGCAAGACCAGAAACATTGGTTGCAGGTAAGTTGGCATAATTACTTTCATACATCAATTATATAACATAGGGTTTGTTGCTGTATCAAAGGCAGCAAGCCCTTTTTTAATAATAACAACCAAGAATGGAATATCTTAATTTAGACTTGATTAAAAAGCATCTTAACATTGATTCTGATTTCCATGATGATGATGATTATCTAAAGATTCTTGGGGATGTAGCTGAGCAAGTAACAGAACGCCACATAGATGACAGCTTCCAACTTATCATGTTGAAGAACCGTGGCAAGTTTCCACCAACCCTTATGCAAGCAATGCTACTGTTGGTTGGCAATTACTATAACAATAGGGAATCCGTTGCTTTCACAGGTGTTTCTGAGTTACCACAGTCTTACTTGTACTTGTTAAGCCTCTATCAGAACTATGGTAATGAGGGATTGGATAGGATTTACTTCTACCATGAGATTAACAAGCTGCATGACCAAGCAGACAAGAACACTGATGAGATTAAGGACATTAGGAAGCATAAAATCAGTGGTGGAACTTGGATTGATGTTGACAATGAGGCTGACAGCGGTTACACACATGTGGTGAACGTTGATGATGTTGACCAAGGTGAGTATTAATGAAGGGAGGTATCAAATGAGGTGTGGACTTTTAAGAGAAAGCATTGATATATATCGCCCTGTCAATACTCAGAATGAGTTTGGAGAAATGGTACAAGAGTACAAGATTTGGTACTGCACAAGGGCTAGAGCTGTCAGTAACGGAGGTTCAAGGGCATTGGTTAACACTGAAATTTCTTATCCGTATCGCAAGGTGTTTGAGGTTCACCAATATGTGGATGTGAGAGAAACAGACGTGATACATTGGATGGGAAAAAAATACAGAATATTATCCATTGAGCTTGACCGCACACAGATGAAGAAGGTGATAACTACTGAGGAGATTGATGAGTAATGGTAGAGTTTGATTTCAGCAACGTCAAAAAGGCTTTTGATAAAGCTAGCGTTGAGATGCAGAATATATGCGGTGAGGCTTTGGACAATGCACTTGATGTTATCCAAACAAAGGCAAAGACAAACCTCAAAGGGAGCGGCATACATTACTCACATGAAATGCTAGAAGGCATTCAGAAATCAGTTGCGCCAACATCAAATGAAGGTAAGGTCTATATAAGGGGAAACGCCTATGCAGGTACACAATCCCACGGTCAAACCTACTACAAGAACTTATGGCTTGACAGCGGTACAATACCAAGGTACACAAAGGATGGTGTAAGTAGTGGAAGCAGGAAGAACCGTGCAAAGAAGATGGAAGCCCTTTATAAGAAGGGAACTAGAAAGGGATATAGAGGAAGCCTCAAAGCAACAAACTTCTTCCAAAACGCTAAACAATCCATCCCACAAGCCGAGAACGTTATAATTGACAAGGTTAAGGATGGAGTGACAAAGATAATTAATAATAACTAATGGAGACAGGACTTTCAGTAAACAAACACATATTCCAAATCCTTTCAAAAGATGAGGCATTGGCTAACATGGTTGGAAAGAACATCTATCCATTGGTTGCTGAGGAAGATGTTAAGCTACCTTTCATAACCTTCACCAAATCATCCGTTGTACCATCCTACTACAAGGTTGGAGTGGCAGATGACAAGGTTTCATTCACAGTAAACATTGTGGCAAATGACTATGTTACAACAGTCAACATTGCCGAGAGGATAAGGCAACTTTTGGAAGGAAGAACCTCTAGTTATTTCAAGAGGATTGAACTTCAAAATTGCTATGAGAACTATTCAAACGACAATTACGTGCAAAACTTGCAGTTTTTGGCGATAATATAAAAAGATAACTAATTAGGTAATATATTTTCACATTATAATGGGCGGTAAAATTATTATGGGAGAGCGTGTGCAGCTCTGGGTGAAGGACAAGACTTCTGCAACTCCAACATGTCTTGCAATGGCTACTTCACTTTCTGTAGAGGTAAGTGCTGATGCAGTAGATATATCTAGCAAGGATAGCGGACGTTGGGCAGCTAGCTTGCTTGGAAAGATTTCTTGGACAGCAAGCGCAAGCAACCTATTCACTGTAGCAGATTACTCAAAGCTGATTGATGTCATGGTTGCTAACACTCCAATTGAGATTGTATTTGCAACTGTAAAGAACTATGACACTATTACCAGTGGCACAACTGATGCTGAGGGTCTTTATAGCGGTACACCTGCTAATTGGACAAGCGCAGATGACATGTACCATGGCAAGGTGATAGTCAACTCGGTTTCACTGTCAGCAAACAATGGCGAGGTGGCCACATTTGATGCTTCATTCACAGGAGTAGGTCCACTTATCAAGGGCGGTATTACACCTAGTAAATGAAGAGCACAATCATTCTCAGATGAGAAGAAGCCAAATACCCAAGACACCAAGGAAGTGATTGAGGGTAATGAAGAAAAAGCATAAAACCATAAGGGGAAGCATCATTAATTTGGTGTTTCCCCTTTCTTTTTTCAATACATTTTATATTTATTAATATAAAGGAAAATACAAATGAAAGTAATAATCAAAGACAAGGAAATAACCTTGAAAAGCTCATTCAGAGCAATGGTTGCTTACGAGCAAATTACAGACCATATTTTTTCACCATCTACAGTGACAGACATTCTAGTGTACTTCTATTGTTGTGTCATCACTTCAAAGGACTATGATGGTACAATGACATTTGATGAGTTTATGGACTATCTTGATGAGAATCCAAGCATCTTGCAGGAGTTTTCAGAATGGATGACTGAAACTAGCAAACAAAATGAGGTCTTCAACAAGGAAGCAAAAAAAAAGACAACGGCAAGGAAGAAGTAACGTTCACCAAGCTCTTTACCCTTCTATGTATAGAATATAGGATTTGCTCAATCCCTTACTTCATGGATGAAATGCAAAGGTTTGAGCTTAAACCAATATTGGATAACCTTAATCTAGCGGTTAAAAATGATTGGGAAATAGCTAGGCAATTGATGTACGTGCAATCACAAACCCACACAACCAAGAGGATGAAGCCAACTGACATCATGCAGTTCCCTTGGGATGAGGGATATAAGGCTAAACCAAAGATGGCAGACGTTAAGATGACCAAGGCGTTGAGACAGAAGATGATTGATGACATGGAACGTAACAAGCAATTATTGATTAATAATCATATTATTTAGAATGGCAGAAGCAGTAATTAAAATAGGACTTGATAATTCCAACTTCCAAGAGGGGTTGAAGACTTGCAATGAATCTCTAAATAAATTCAACAAACAGCAAGGCATTACCAAGGATAAATTCATCAACGTCAACCGTGAGATTGGAAGGAACAAAAGAGCACTCATGGATTGTATCTACAGATACCAACAGCTTGGGGAAGAAGGACGTAAGACAGACGCAGGGCGTAAGCTTCTAGATATAAAGGAGAAGTGCATTCAAGACATCAAGGCTTTGCAGAATGTCAAGGATGAAATGGAAGCTTTGACAAAGAGCAAGACAAAGATTAACCTTGACACTTCCAAGATTTCAGAAACCAATGGTGGAATAGGTTCACTGATTGGGAAATTCTCTTCTGCAAAAGCAGCAGTTGGTGGGTTCATGGGGGCTTTTGCTGTAAGCGCATTAGTTGATTTTGGAAGAGAGGCAATTGACGCACAAAGCAAGGTTGAACAGCTTGAAATCTCTTTCCGAACACTCTTGGGAAGTCAGGAAAAGGCAAGCGCATTGATTGCAGAAATCAAGTCATATGGAACTGTCACACCTTATGACACAGAAGGGCTTGCGCAGGCTGCAAGGTTGATGCTATCCTATGGAATGTCTAGTAGCAAGATAATGCCAACGTTGCAGATGCTTGGTGATATTGCCATGGGTGATAAGGATAAACTACAGTCACTTACCCTAGCATTCTCACAGATGTCAGCAAGTGGAAGGGTATGCAAAGAGGATTTGAATCAGATGGTGGATGCAGGTTTCAACCCTCTTCAAATCATTTCAGAGAAGACTGGAAAATCAATTGGTGAACTTACTGATGAGGTTTCCAAGGGAGCTATCTCAGTTCAAGACATTGAACAAGCCTTCATTGATGCTACAAGTGAGGGTGGAAAGTTCCATAACATGGTCAACAATATGTCTGATTCTATTGCAGGAAAGACAGCTCAAATGACTGATAATTGGGAAGCCTTCAAAGCCTCAATTGGTGCATTGTTGAAACCTGCATATTTGGGGGCGATTCAGACAACCACTTCTGCAATAGATGCCATGACCAAGGCAGTAGAACGCCTTAGAGCGATTGCTGGTGACGTTACCGTAGGTGATGGGGATTACAATAACTCAACACAAAATGCTCTTAAATACGCAACCGACAAAGGAAACAAGGGTGGCAAGACCCAAAAGCAGAAGGAAGCCATAAGGAAGAAAACCATTGGTAGGGGTATTGCTTACGAGGTAGCTAGGGGAAAAAGAATTGACAATGCAATATCACAAAAATCTGCTGAACTCAAAACTAGACGTAACCATCCAACATGGACTGGTAAGAAGACAAGAGCACAACTTGAAAGTGAGATAGCATCATTGATACACCAAAGGAAGCAGACAGACGCTAGAATCAAGTCATATAGGAAATCACTTACTGAAAGCCCTTATGAGACTCCAAAGGCAACAACCACAACAATACCAAGCGGTGGTGGTGGCGGTGGCAGAAGGAACACCAATAGAGGTGGTGGAGGTGGTGGAAGAAACACCAATAACACCAATACAGAAATCATCCCACATGGAAGTCTAGCAGAATTGGAGAAGGAACTAACTCAGGCAAGGAAGGCAGCTTCACTTGCAGTTGGTGAAGAGGCTTACAACCAAGCCATGGAGACAGTAAGCAAAATTGAGGATAAGATTGGAAACTTCAAGTTCAACTCCTACAAGAATGCTGAAAATTCTCCAATCAAAGACAATGACTTGTCTAAGATGAAAATGCCAAAGAATGGAGTGCTTGGAGTTAGTCTAGGTCTTCCAAAAAAAGATGAATTGGATGATTTTGCAAAGACCATTGCTGACAGCATGGAGAAGGTAAGAGAGGAAACCCAAAGGACTGAGGAAGAGTTCAAGAATCTCACTGATAGCATAAGAAATCAATATGGTGGTCAGATAGCTGATTTTGCAACAAGATTTGCTGAGTTGGCTAAGTTCATCCAAGACGGTGGAAGTACAACAGAGGCAGCAGCAGCAGGACTTGTGATGCTTGGTGATAGTCTTCAAACAATCGCAGGTAATGGAGCTATTGCAAAGGCAGGTGCAATCATGGCTGCAATTGGTCAATGTGTACTTGGTTTTGCAACCGCATCCGCACAGGCAGCAGCTCTTGGTCCTTTTGGTTGGTTGGCATTTGTCGGAGCAGGACTTGGAACTTTGGCAACCATGATTTCTACCATTCAAGGATTCTCCAACGGTGGTATTATAGGAGGTGCAACAACTAGTGGTGACATGCAACTAGCTAGGGTCAATGCAGGAGAAATGATTCTCAACAACTCTCAGCAAGCAAGGCTCTTTGACCTTCTAGACGGTGGAGCTGCAATGATTGGCAACACCCAAGGAAAGGTTGATTTCAGAATCAGCGGACAAGCACTTGTTGGAACGTTAAAAAATTACAACACTAAGATGAGTAAGGTTAGATAAAAATGCTTTACAAAGGAACTTTCAAGGATATTAATGATAAGCAATATACAGTCAGAATTACAACGAATAGCGATACTTCAAGGGTTACAACATTGACCCTTGGAACGCCACCTTTCACCACTTCAATGGATTCTGATGGTGATACCCTATACAAGAATGCCAAGTATCAGTCAGCAACAATCAAGTACATGGAGAAAAATGAGCACTATGACATCTATTCTTCAAAGGCACATGACACGAAGGTTGAACTACTTGGAGAAGACAATAATGTTGTGTGGACAGGATATGTAGAACCTTCAACGTTTAATCAAGATTATCAAGGATATGAGACTGAGGTGGAGGTTAACGCAATTGATGGTCTTTCAACACTCCAATATTACAAGTATAGCCCAATCAGTGGTAGCAAGAGCGTTGTGAGCTTCTTAGGGGTGTTAAAGTACTTGGTTAAGAAATGTGATTGTTACCAATATATCTACATACAGGATTCACTAGCAATAGCCAAAGGTAGCAATACTGATGATTTTATCAAAAGCTGTTACATTTCAGAACAGAACTTCTTTGATGATAAGAATGACGGAGAGACTGATGAGGATGTTGCCTGGACTTGCCAAGATGTTCTAGAGGAGCTTGCACAATTCTTGAATATGACCGCAATTGCTTGGGGTGATTCAGTTTATATGTTAGATTATGATGCTATCAAGAACGGAGCAACAAGATTTTGGAAATATGCACTTAACAGTGAAACAGTATCAAGTGTAACCATTGGCAACACCTACACAATAACAGGTAATGATATAGCGGAGAGCAATCAAACAGTCTCACTAGTTGACACATATAACAAGGTATCAATCAAGGCTGACAATTACACCTTTGACAGTATTATCCCTAGCGTATATGAAAACTTGGAGAATATCACATCATCATCTGATGCTACCTTGCAATCATCTGACAATGTGAATAACGGAATGTATGGTGAAGTTATCGGCAGTAGTCTAGGGAGCAAGACAAGCGAAAACATGATAATGATGCTTGACAGAACGTACAATCCGCAGAAGAAAAAATTCCAAGCTTACAATGCGGTTGGTGTTAAGTATTATAAGAACCCAAACTACATTTGTTATAGGTATGACAATGGGAAGTACAACAAGACCATGAATTACACTGACAGTAAGAGCTACAAAGGTGCTGTCATTGCAAAGTTCTTTGTTAAGCAGTTGAATAATTCATATAGCTATTGGGACTACTACTTTAGGGCTTTGACAGGAGGCACAATAACCTTTGATGATTGGATGGCTAAGAATGAGGTATCAAATATCTCTTTCTCAAATTACCTTTGCTTGCTTAACCCACTAGATAACCATATATCATCATCCAACATTGCTAATTATCCATTCTTGCAGACAAATTCATCTGATTCAACAGCATTTTTTGGTGGTAAGAACGCTTATCTATTGATTACAGGAAGCTATCAATATCATGTTTTTGATGATGACCCTTACCCTATCCCACAGACACAGGCAGACATCCGTGAAGGAAGATACGCAATTGATGACGGACAAGCATACCTCTTGGCTAGCCTTAAATGGGGTGATAAGTATTGGAATGGAAAAAGTTGGACAGCAAGCAAATCCACTTTCAAGATTCCGTATATAGTTGAAGGTGCAAGTAAAGGAGACCGCAGAGCAGATGCTACAATGTTTAAGGATAACAAATTCGTGAACACGGTATCATGGAGACTTGGACTTGATAAAGAAGGTTATTGCATAAAAGCACCAAATGATGGTGTTATTGCAGGACAGCCACAGTTTACCTTGTTTTGCCCTTTTGACCCTAACTTCCATTCAACCAAGAGTGGTGACAACAAAGGGCAGCATTACAAGATGTCTAGGGTTTTCTTAAAGGATTTTGACATCCAAGCCATAATCGGAGACCCAACCTTCAGTGGGGAGCTTGATACGGATACAGTATACACAAACATCATCAATAAGGAATATACCAACGAGTTGGATGATATAACGTGGAAGATAAGCACCTTTGACAACAAGAAACCGTCTTTTTCTGCTGTTGCATGGAAAAACGCTGATGGGACTTTCAAGTATCTAGAAGACACTTATGTAAAGGCATTGGAAGATGGCGAACTATCATGGGAGAACAGTGATAAAGATGCGCCACAGTTTGGAAAGCTAAGACAGGAGGAACACATGATTTACCGCTTGGTCAACCAATACTCAACGCCTTCAATATCATTGTCAATGACAACCAAGCTGTCACCATTCTCACCATTCACTAGAGTAAGGGAGAAGTTTATGAGTAACAAGCAATTCATAATTGACCAAATGGATATAGACTATGAAAACGCTTCCACAAACCTAACACTAATTGAGAAAAAATAAAATTGATGTAATGAAGATTATCAAATACAACCAAAGCAAAACCATGTCAGGTGGTACACGTACACTAGGTGGAAATGGGGGTGGAATATATACAAACACCACTCCTGCACCTAGCGTAAACCTAGAGCCTTATGCCTTGAAGACGCAAATCTTATGGGAAAAGGGAGAAGGAAATAACTCAGTCATAGAGAAAAGCCATAACCTACAAGCTACCAATGAAAATGAAACAGCAGTAGGAAAGTACAACCAATCAGTAAGCGGTGAAACAATCTTTACAGTTGGAATTGGAGACGGTGAAGACAGTAGAAAAAACGGTCTTGCAGTGACATCTAGCGGACTATCAGCAGAAACAGCCTCAATTGACAACTTGACATCACAGACAATCACCAATAATGGCTTGATTAAAACCAACCAATTTGAGACGCAGACACTCAAAGCTGTAAGCGGTTATATTCAGTCACTCATGTCAGAGGAAATCACCACAGAATACTTGGAGGTGACAAAGGCAGCACATTTCTTCAAGTTGGTAATTGATGAGATTAAGGCTGTAGGTGGAAGGTTGATAATAACCCCTGCAAGTGCTGAAATACACCATGTGGAAGAACTCTCAGACCGTTTCCGCTGTTACTTCAAGGCTAATGACGGTAAGAAACAAATATACCAAGAGTTTGAAAATGATGACCAAATAATATGCCAAACCTTCAATGCAGCAGTTGGAACAAGCTATGATGTAAGCAATACCTACTATTGGCGTTTATGCGTGGGTGTGTCAGATTCAACAGTCACAATTGGAGATGAGGATTTCTTCTATGTTGACTTGTCCAAGACGGATAAGGATAAGTACTCAGTATCATCACCAAAGAAGGGTGATAATATAGTACAATTGGGAAATAGAAGTAAAGAAGAAAGGCAAGCTGCAATTGTCATATCAGCCTATAATGATGGGTATCTAGACCCAGAGATAAAAGCACCATCCTTAGTGCAATATCAAGGGATAAATGACTATTCTCTTAAAAACCATAGGCTTAACATCATTTCCAAGGGTTTGAATCAATTCAAGGGCGCACATCTAAACAATGCTGATAAAAACCTTGATACCAAGATTGATGACTTGTCCACAACCGTAAGTAACAAAGTGTCTGAGATTACCCAAACAATCAACGGAATCTCAACAAGGGTAAGCAATACTGAAACATCAATTTCAACGGTAAGCAAGAAGGTTGATGGCAATAAGGCTGCAACTGATAAAGCCATTGCTAACACCAACAACACCATAACAGCCTTGACACAAACTGTTAAGAACAATTACTCAATACTTGACCAAAAGGCTGATAGTATATCAAGTAGGGTATCATCAAACAGCGAGACAATAACAGCACAAGGGACTAACATTTCTAACTTGCAAAGTGGGTTGAATAGCACCAATAATACAATAACCGCACTTACCAAGACTGTTAAGAACAATTACTCAACACTTGACCAAAAGGCTGATAGTATATCAACCACTGTATCAACAAACACCAAATCAATCAATGAGCTGAATGGGAAGATTACATCTCAAGCAACAGCCATAAGTAAGGTTGACCAAAAGGCTGATTCCATATCTAGCACGGTAACAACCATCAATAATAACTATGCTTCCAAGTCACTACTGACACAGACTAGCAACAACATCCTTGCACAGGTAAACAACACCTATATCAAGATTGGTGATGATAACATTACCCTTGGTGGAAATACCACTGTTAAAGGTAGCTTGACACTTACACAGACAGACCAAGGCTTCAAACTTGTAGGTGCTGATGGTATTACTGAAATCATGCCAAAATCAATTGGAACATATAATGATTTCAAGTCAGCAAACACTAACACCCAACAAGTGATAAAGTCAATCAATGTCATTGGTACAAAATCAACTGTTGACGATATTTTGAGATTCCAAGGCAGTTTGATAATTTACTTGGGTGATAGGAAGAAAGGCGATTTCATAAAGTGTAAGTTCAACTATCTTACAGCAGATGTAACAAACGGTTGGAATGGTTCATCATTCTCTGAAAATTTCCCAATATCTAGTAGTTTTTCTGCAAAGGTGATGAATCAGTATAACTCAGCTGTCATACATAATTGGAACACAGTTTATTCAAACAGAGAATATTCATATACCTTTGATTCAGATACCACTAACGCTAGAATATATGTAACTTTCAGCGGCAATACATTATATTCAAGTTGGATAGGAAACTATGATGTCCATCAAGGGAAACCAATGCCAATGCCAAATGCTGCTGTTGAGGCAAATTGCACATTGACATTGCCAACAACTGCACACATGCTCATTGGTTATGATGGTTGGGGTGCTAACTTTGGTAATAACAAGACTGTCTATTGCGGAAAGGATGGATTGATTGCAAACTATGGTGGACAAGAGTTTAGGATAACAAGTGATGGCATTTGGAACAACAATAAAAGAAATGTAGCGGTAGTTGATGGAACAGGCTATTCAGAAGCTTCACCTAACACATATCTTATAGATTTGCCAATAGATACCGTTCTATGCAAGGGTAATAACTGCAAGGTTATATTCCCAAAGAACCCACCACAAGGATATATGATTACAATCTATGATAAATGTCTTAATTACTGCTATTTTTCTTCAAATGGTAAAAGTATTCAAGACACAACTGATTATGGTACTGACTATCATGTAGTCACCAATGGTGAGTTATCTGGTAGAATACCATGGAGATGGACATTCATTGATAATGTATGGTATGAAGAGTACATTGGATAATGACTATTGAAAAACTATTTATTGGTATATACAAAAGTACTATATAACGATAAATGGAAAATACAATAATCAATAAAGTTCAGAAGTGGAATGACTTGCCAGCCAAAGAGAAAAGCCAAATCTTAATGGCAGCATTCCTTATCCTTTCAGCAGTTGTTCTTGTCTTCACTTGCTTCTTTATGACATTACAAGTTGGAGCATCAATTTTGGGTGCAAGTGGTGAGTTCTTAGCTACTGCAATGGCATTGTTAGGATTGACACTGATTGTGAAGAACAGTCTGATTGACATTCAGACGAAAGTTCAAGAGAAACTTGGCAATGACAAAGCCTAAAGTAAATTGAAGGGATGATGGGTTAGAATGGTTCTAGCTTGTTATCCCTTCTTTCTTTCCCCTAGAATCATACAAAAAACATGGATATACCTAAGTATCTGACTATCAATGCTTTATATTTTTTATTCATAAGTGGGGGGATGGTCTAACTCATTGAATATCAGCTGATTATCGCCCTCGGTCTTTGCTTTACCGAGAGGTATTTTTTGAAAGTGTCCCAAGCCCCATTATTTCATAAGATAAATACCACTATTCGTTAGTAATTTTTAACGTATCTTATAAATCACTGATAATCAATAGGTTATATTGTATGAACATTGACCATTGTAGTAGCTATTGCGGTGAGAATGCTAATGGCAATCTGAATCACCATTTTCCAGGTATCCTTTTTCATAGATTTCTACTTTTTAGAAATTTACATTGTCGCCGCTGCCGTCTTCACCGTCGGTATTGCCGCCGCTGGTTCCACGGTCACCGGTAGTTCCACTGCCTTCAGTTCCGGTGGTTCCATCGCCGGCACCATCGCCATCGCCGCCACCATCAGGATTGATAGGGACATTGAGATCCACGTTGGTCTTGCCCTCCTTGATCGCCTTGATCACGGCTGCCTGAGCGCTGCGGCTTGCCACGAGATTGAATTCTGCGTCGTCGAGCAGGTTCTTGAACTGCTGGCCTGGCTCCCACTGAACCTTCACGTTGGTGATGTTCTGCGCCGTAAACTTGTCGGCAGTCTCTGCACCCTTGGAGCCGAGCAGGAGAGAGAAGTCACCCAGGTCGCCCAGTCGGATCTTCTTGCCTTCGAGCAGCATCTCTCTCATGCAGTCCACTGCCATGTAGAGGATGGCGCTGATGTCGGCTCTTGAATACACGCTGCC
>NZ_JBBNGE010000038.1:0-33300 GCF_040095255.1 Segatella sinensis
GCAAAATCCTGAGCAACTTTTTGTTGCTCAGGTACTTATAAAAAATATTAAATTATAGTGTTGCGGAATTAAGGATAGCTTCGAAAATTTTCTATTTCTATCTTCTTTATTATCATACCAACAAATTATCATTAATATAAGAAAATATTGTTTTATACACTTTCTTCTGAACGCTCTCATCTGTAGAACCATCAAGTTCCTTTATGATACGAGCAACAGAAGCCACAACAACATTATCTGAATTCAAGGCTGTATATAGGTCTTCATATTCAGACTGGTCGTAATCATAGAGTTCTTGCAACTTTGTGTCATCAAGAACCATGTGAAGCATTCTTTCTTTATTTGTCATTGTATATTATCATTATTATATAAATTCAAACCATAATGTTCCATCACCTCTCTCAGTTCCAATTCTGAGTAGGAAGGATTCTCTGATAGCAATGCGAAGTTGTTCACTCTAATTAGTTCACTCTTCAGCATAGCACGCTCCATTCGATAACTACTACTATTTGGGTTAATCTCAGGAGCAACTACCAAATCATGCAACACCGCCATCTTCTTCTTAGGATGTGTTCTCAACACACGTCCTCGTCGTTGAATGAACTGACGTGGATTTCCTGTACTTGAACAAAAGATTGCTAATTCACTTCTTGGAACATCAACACCCTCATCCAAACATTTCATAGAAGTCAGCACTTGAAGTTTACCACTGGCAAATTCTTCAAGAATTTCCTCTCTATCCTTTTGCCCTGAGACAAACTTACGCACCGTTATTTTATCATCCAACTTCAATATCGACTTTGTATATAAATCTATAAGATGCTCAGAATCCTCATCTTGATTAAGCGTATCATCTTCAACTTCAAGATAATTAGGTTCATTTCCTTCAGGGACATATATCAGAGAATATTTCAAATTTCCTTTTTCTTGATACCGCTTCTTGATGATGTCCTCAAAAGCTTTAAGTTTGTTTGCTGCCTTATGAACAATTCGCTTTCTTGCCAACAAGAGCATTTTAAGTCCCTCATCCATTTTTGCAAAAGAGCAGGTATCATCATTGAAATACTTAGCTATTCTTTCAGACAACTCGACATAAGCTTCCAGTTCTTCAGTGGTCAGCCGTACTATATGTGGATAATACAGATACTTACAAAGCACACCTTTTCTGATAGCTTCTTCCATACTATACTCATAAGTATAATGATTCTCTGCACCAAAGAATTTACGCAAGTTTCTGTTACCTTCATCATCATATTGACGATCTGGTGTTGCCGACAAGCCTATTCTGCGCAGATAAGGAATATAGGCTAATCGTTTCAACATACTACCCGAAGCCATATTATGGCATTCATCAGCAATCAACAACAACTGTTTTTTACTGAAGCCGTTCAATGTATTAAATACTTTTTCACGAGTATAAGATGCATAAGTAGATATAATCACATAAGAGGTCTCACATTCATTCTTCAAACGATATTCCTCATTAAAATGAATCGACTCAACATCCTCTTTCCATAAAGGATTCTTAGAATAAACCTTTATGACATTCATAAAATTAAACTTATGACATTCTTGCTCCCACTGATTTACCAAAGTAATCGTTGGTACCAGAATTATCGCCTTATAGTATCCATTGCGCTTATAAATCTCCAACAAGCAATTCAGCGAGGTGATTGTCTTACCCGTTCCTGTGGCCATGGCAAAAAGACCTTTCTGCTTATTGTTTTTCCAGTTTTCAAAAGCCTGCTGCTGGTATTCTCTTGGACCTGATGGATATGGAAAACGTGGAGTTATCTCTTCCAGACAAATGTCCTCCCTAACCATATCTCCACCCATAAATGCCTTTTGAGCTTTTCGTTCCTGGCGAATTCTGTCCAACTTCTTTTCTACATCTAGCAACTCTTCTATGGTCGTGTCCTGATAACATGACGATACTGCCGTCTCCAACTGGCTTGGAGACAGATACTCTATATCGCTTTCCTGCTCATTCATGATAAGCTCAAACTTTGCTCTTTGAGATTTGATTCTATTCTGAGTCATCTCATCAGGAGAATCGCTTCGGTCTATCTTAATTTCCTCTATGTTATAAAGCAAACCATTAATTGTAAAATTGGCTGAACCAGTGAACGAAGTAATGGTATCATCATCACGGAATTGCCCTGTCTTGGTATGAGCTATTCCCTTATGTTTCTTTGGCTTAATGATTTTGATTTGAATTCTATTTTGAGAAATCAGATACGACAAGCATCTGAAAAACTGATTCTGGTACTCATCAAATGTCTTTCGAAGAGATTCAAAATCAGACAGATCCATACAATCAACCACTTCACCAAAGACTCCTTTCTGGATAGCTTCCTTATCTTCTTCAGAAACAATCTGGTTGATGATAAGACGCATAACTCCGCCATTTGCTATAAACGTAGCAAAGCCTTCTGCCAATACACTAATAGTGGCAGAACTGAAATAGCCCAGTTGCAGATCGAAACTGCAACTGTTCTTCAATCCATCATTAAAGAACCTTTCTGGAGAAAACTCTTCTCCAGGTATATAGGTTCCATCCTTAGCCCATTCTACATCTTTCAACATAGACGTCCCTCCGATTATATTCTAGTTATATAGTTCTAAATAAAACAGTTGGCACAAACATATTCGTCACCGAACAGTTCGGCAAGACTCGTACCTTTGTTCTTATTTTTGTTTGTTTCCTGTCGCTTGATAATATCCAGTTTCACCTGGCGAATACGCTCTGGCTTTATCAAGTCTGCCAGACTCTCATTCTGAATCCAGGTATAACCATCCTTCTCAAATGACATTGCCTTTTCGTATAAGTCAGGATGCTGCTCATAGAGCCAGATCCATTCTATCTTCTGCTGGAAGAAGCAGAAATAACAGCCACTTCGGCTTCTGCAATAGGTTCCCGTCTTACCATCCACCTCGAAAGGAATTTCCTCATAATAAGATGGTACTCCTACTCCACTATCCCTCAACAGTCTGAAGATGTCTTCCTTTACAAGCACCTCGTCGTTATCTATCAAAGGGAATGAATCCAGATGACCAACGGGATAATCAGTAGTCTTCAAGTATTCAAAGACGGCATGATTAAACATCTTCACATCTATATCCAACAATGCATTCAGCTTTTTGGAATAGTAGAATTGCTTGGTAATCGGTTTCTTCAACACATCCATCAAGTCTTCCTTCATCAATCCCTCAGGACACAACTTATCGTAGATGTCAATAATCTGCTCCTGGTTTTCTTTGTGCAAGAACTTATTGATGACATCCACGCTCCAGATATTTCTTCTGAAAGGAAAGACAGACTGAATATTAGGTTTTGAAGACACATAACCATCACGGTCTTCATCACCTCGAATGCCAACATATGATACAGCATAGTCATCACCTACATATCTTTCAAACTCATCAAGTTTCATCTTCTTGGTACACCATCGAGCTTGTGGCGATGGCAGGAATCCACCTGCAGCCTTTAGGAAATGCTCAAAAGGCGTAGGTTCAGGACTGTCTTCTGCAGCCCTAAGTCTTTTGATGTTTCCCAGATAAGCGCTCAATCTATCAATCAGCAATTCCGTCTCAGCCAATTCACAGCCAGTATCAGAATTATAATACTCAATCTTTAAGTTTGGGTATTTCTGCTTGAGATAGATGGCCAAAGCCGCACTGTCCTTTCCGCCAGATATTCCTAAAATATTTCTTACTTTCATTTTGCTCTATTCATTTTTAAGGAAGCGGCTACTTACCCAGCTTCTTATTCAATATTTTCAACAATGTACATACCGATACATTGTCATTTCCAATGCCATCAAGTAGCTTGTCGATGCTCTTTTCCAATTCCTCAGCCTTCTGCATCTCGCTTTCTGGCAATCTGAAAGTCTGGGAATGGATATTGCTGCCCTTCGTTGAAACCAAATCCAACGAATAAATCTCATCCGATTCATCTTCTGCCACCTTGGATATATCAGAATATTTCTCACATTCATGAAAGAGCATAAGCAAACTGTCAATCAGTTTTTCTTCTTGCTCATCTCGCAATCGCTCCAAAGGTTGCTCCAATGCCGTATAGCAAATAGACTGGTACCACTCATTGCGGTTATCAAACTCGGCCATCACATGCTGATAGAATTCCTTCAGTCTATCTGTCAGGAGATATTCCTTGACATGAGCCAAACGCTTTCTAATCTCTACCACATATTCAGAATAATCGTATGACCCTATGCCTAATGTTTCCAACAAGCGACCTTCCACACGGTCTATCATATCAGAATAGCAAGAACGAAGTTCCTTGACAGCCCGATTGATGACATAACAGAACTCCTGTACCTTATCCGGATTCTGCAAAGCTTCCTTATCGTAGCCCAAAGCCTCTGGCAAATCCTCAAAGAAAGTCTTCTCCGGGTCCTTTGCCCTAGCCAGAGTATCACGGAATCTTACCGTCTGCTCATGATTGAACTTACGGGTATGCTTGGCATAATCATTCAATCTCTTGTTATAGAAGAAAAAGAATGGCTTGATGGTTTCTATGAAATCATCGCTCTTGATACTTCCCATGGCTTCAACATTCAGGAACTTACGATACTGGTTGAATATCTGCACCTTAACACCTGTCACGTCGAATGCCTTGACCAGATATTCTCCCGGATGCTTCTGCAACAACTCGAAGAACTCCATGTTGATATTTGGGATATATGCTCCATTGGTTCCATACAGAGAGAAATCCTGCTTCTTTATATATAAATAGGTGGGAATCCAGAAATCCAGGAATCCCTGCTTCAACTTATATGGTTTTGCTGACAACTTCTTAATCAGCTCAGAAATCTTACGAGGTTTGAAAGTCGTAGATTTCAGAAATTCCTCACATGCATCCCACAAAGGCATGATTCCTTCATTGGATGGCACATCAGTAAACTCTCCATTCATATGAAGCCCCGTACTCTTCAAGAGAGAATAATAAATGGTTTTCTCCGGTGGGAACTTGTCGCCAGGGAATCCTAAGTCCTGTTCATTGCTCTGATTCAGCAATGCAGCCAGGTACTTACCTTTCGCACTAGAGATAGAACCACTCAACTTATGCTTGTTGAACAATTCATTGTTCATCACTGGAGTCTGAGAATAAATCTCATCGCATACCACAGACAGCAACTGGTTGAAGTCTCTTAAGGAGCAAACATCTCTTTCCTCTCCCTTGAAAATCCAAGTTACATCTCCATTATATGCAAACAAGCTATCACAGATAGATTTATTGAGAATCACTTTCTCATATTCCATCAGATTATTGATTTCGTTGATAGCAACCTTATCAGATTTATCTACCAACACCTTGCTCAATATATATTTGTACTTTTCAATCAGATAGAGGTGAGACACCAACTCGTCTGTATTTCTGAAACAAACAAAGATGATGGCATTCTCGCTCTTTTCACTTAGCTCGCAAATCTCCTCCAACACTTTCTTACGGGAAGAGAAGATCAACTGAATATATCCATCAGTATCACCGGTAGGAGTCTTGTCCACTCCTTCACCCAGCACTTCATACTCAAAGTATCTTGGAGTACCTTTCTGGAAATAGCAAGCCTTGACTGGAGCCACCTTCTTGAAACAATAGTTTCTGATATCATCCACAAAGTTTACAGGACGGCTAACCACCAAACCAGCCTTGCGGATTTCATCTTCTATATTGATATCTGTGCCATCAAAAAGAATGTAGCGGAACTTATAGCTGGCATATCGGATAATCTTGAATTGCTCCAACTTCTTTAAAAGCCCCGTTGGGTTTTCTATATTCAAAGCTGTATTGGCATACTGGGCAGTATCCTCACGGTTCATCTTAAATGAAGCATTGCCGAAAAGATTCAGTAATCCGATGGCTTTCACCAGCTTGATGGCATCTACAAGGTCTGACTTGGTTTCCCATAGTTGACCTTCCACTCTCTCGATGGCAACCTGCATCGAACTCCATTGCATGGAGTCGGCATTCGCCTCCTTCAGGTAAGAGTAGAAATTATAGTAGATATAATCATAGCAGCACTGAAGCTGATATATCTTTCCCTCATATTCAGACAAAGAGTTACGTCCCCTTGCATTCAAGAAAGAGAACAAAGAACGCTCATTCTGTCCATATCTCTGAATGGCCTGTGTAATGACGTATGCAGCAAATGGTTCCAGCGGAGCCAATGCCTGCGCAGTTGCTTCAGAAAAGTTTTGAGATACAAAACCGGTCTTCTTTGCCAACGAAGCCAATGAATCAATCACGGAATCTTCATTTTGCATAGTTCTACCGGCATCAATCTGCGTAGAAGCCAGATAGAGAAGCTGCTCTATCGGTTCTACGAAAACCAACTCCTGAAAACGTCCCTTTACTTTCGTCCACTCTTCTTTCTGTACTTCATTCAACTTACGGGAGTAAGCATTGAAATTCTGATGAAGCGTAGTCAGAAGAAGGATATTTCTGGATGGAACATTCACGAACTCTGCCAATTTCTGCATGAAGTAAAGTTCACGCTCCGGATTATTCTTGGCAGCATGCTCCAACACCTTGCCAAACTCATCAATGAAGATAACCAGGAATTTTCCCTGGCTCTTCAGTTTGTTATACTTGGCTTTGAGTTCATCAAGAATGCTATCAGCTGTGCCATCAACAGAGAGTTTTTGACTCAACAAGACAGACAGTTCCTTATAGTCGCCAACAATTTTAAGTACTTCAAACTTCTTCTTCTCAGAAAGTTCAGAAGGATTCAACAATTCATATTGCTTACCTCCCATCAAGTCTCTTTCCAAAGCCAATAAGAAACTGGACTTACCTGTTCCATAAGAGCCAATGATGGTATAAGAATGAACTCCCGACCGGAATCCATTCGCAATACCCTCTGCCACCTGGCGAGCATTAGGGGTTACGATATATTTGGCCTCACTAGCAAAGCCTTCCTCTATGTTTGCTGATAAACTAAACTGTCGCATTCTTATAATACTTATCTAAAACATCAATGTCCTTCAAAGAAGAACCTTCCTTAAACAATAGCTGACGGATACCTGCATTATCACTATACTGGACATACTCCGAATAATGCTCACCGATAGACTGGGCCATATCTATGACCTCAGCATCTGTCATGCAGAACATCAAGCCTATTTCCTGCAATGTATCGTATGATACAGACTTATCCTTACCTTTTTCCTGAAGAATGGCATATAAGAAAATCTCCATCGGAACCCTGCGCTTACCTTCGATATTGAAGGCGAACGTCTTACCATTATCTTCAGTTCTTATCAGATCCAAATCAATCAAAAGAGAAGAATAATCCTCAAACGACTTGGCCTTATAAGGTTGGGCATAGTTCTGCAACAGTACACCCACATCTTTCTTGGTGGTATTCACATTAAAGATTTTGTCCTTTCCGTCCTCTATCATCAGTCTTTTCACAAAGTTCACCAATTGTTCCCTCTCAAAGACCTTGCGTTCTTTTTGGAATTGCACAAAAGTAATATGATAAAGCGTTGCTTCTTTCAAACTTACCAAAAGGTAGTGAAGCAACCACAAAGTTCCCAAACTTTCAATGTACTTATCTACGCCTTCTGATTCATCGAATAAATAATCTGCTATTCTGCTTGGCTCATCCTGATTGGAAATACCAAACACCTTAAGCCAATATCGGATAGAAGAAACCATGTTTTTACCTACTCCCAAAGCTATTACAGCATCAGAAGCATTGAAGTTTCCTCCATCTATCATAAAGTTATATCCCTTGGTGAGCCATAAGGTTTTGCAAGGAAAAGATTCATGTCCAGAGAGTGTATATTTGTTGTACATCTATCTTCTTCAAAGCGATAGAATCCCGGTATCGTGAGTTGTGTTAGTATTCTGTTAGGCCTCTATAAAACGGAAACGTGGGATTCTCCTTGCCCATCCCACCACTCGAAGGCCTTCGCATTGCCCTAGTTGAAAGAGACGGACAATGCAGAAAGCCCACGTTATGGTATATGATGATTCCAGGTACGAACATATAGTCATACACGATACCAAAACATACAGTTATGGTATGCATACGACAGTTCGCAGCAGGATACTATACACCTACCGTGAGCATTCACCATTGTCACATCTACGTCCAACTAAAGGTAAAGTTGCGAAGTTTACGAGTAGTCGCAGACGAACGTTAGTAAACGCTCTATTCCATAAAAGTCACACCCACCCGCTCAGCCCTTCGGGCTTTCTGCGGTAGAATGCAATTGCAAAAATAACAATATTTTTCGAAATACATGCGCTTATTTCGAATTATTTTTGTATTTTTGCAGAAAAAGTTGTCAAACCCATTAAAATGCAGCTGTTATGACTACATATCTCAGATTTTTCGACTATAACAAGGCATTTGATTACTATTGCGAGCTCATCGATAAGATGAACCAATGTACCAATAGGAAAAGCCATATACGTATCATCGCCAAGCCAGTACTTATCCTATCTATCATCAAACTGATTGAAAACGGAAAGTCTGTCAACCAGTTCACATATGAGGAGATTGTACCAACATACAAAGGTGTTTTCGGAGAGTGCTTTATGAAAGCTCATCAAGAGAATCTTACCCCCTTACACTATCCGTACTATTTCTTGAAATCAGATAAGTTCTGGCATTTGGTCTGGACAAATGCTGAAGTAAAAACCGAGTCTCCTTCAAGAGTGTGGCTGGAGAGGAATACCAAATACGCCAATATTGACAAGGAACTATGGATATTATTATCCCATCCTACATATCGGGAGAAATTAAAGAATTACATCATCGAGGAGAAAGTTCTTAAAGTATTCAAAGAAGAAAAGAACAAAGGTGGCTTTAAGGCTTTGCTGCAATTGTTGATGGTAATATAAAAACAACATGAAATGGATTATAAAGATGCCGCAAACTTAACAACAAAACTGGCGACATCTTTATATCTATAATAAGTTTTTTCTGCGAAAAAAGTCTCATAGTCTCATTTTTACTCTCAAAATACCAGTTATCTTTCTGATGATTAACAACTTAACTTCAATGATACTTCTTGAAAAACGCGGCAAGAAGTATCATCATATTATGGTCGTACAACTAAAAGGTGTATAGTTGTACGACTATAAAGCTACGATTGTACAACTATAGAGTGTATAGTCGTACGACTAAACAGGTTATAACCGTACAACTAAAGGGGTTATAGTTGTACGATAACAAGGTGTTGCCACTAGGCTCGACAGAGGTGCTGACTGCAGTCAGCAGACCTGCTGACTAGGCTCTGCAGAGCTGCCGAGCCTAGTGGCAACAATGGAGAAGGTACTTCCTTCCACCTGGAATGATACTTCCTTCCACCTGGAATGATACTTTCTCCAACCCGAGAAGAACTCTTTCCAACATGGCAAGAAGCTCTTTCCAACCCGTAAAGATGCTTATCCCCACCTCCTATCTTTATTCCTTCTTCCTCAATCGATAGAGCGTAACGGGGCCTTCCTTGGTGGCATACATCCGGGCTGCAGGCTCCTCGCAGAGATCATTCAATACCTTATTGGCATGATAGCGGGTGACACCGAATTTGCGAATCATATCCTTCACCGTGATATATCCCTGCTGCTGGCAAATCTCCACAATGTCGGCAAACTCCTGATCCGCCTCCTTCGGAGCAAATTTCACATTCCAATACTGGCGACTACAACCGTTAGAACGACGTTTCAATCTTTCCAGGAATTCCTTCGTGGGCTGAATCTCCAAACCGCAGATATCCACCTCGTTGGCTGGAATCAAGTCGCCCTCATGATAGGTCTTCTTCCATTCATTTCCCTCCTTATCCTTATGCTTCACCACGCCCAGTTTAGGCTTGACGATAAACATATCACCTACCCTCACCTCGTTGCCGTCAGCCAAGGCATAAAGCGTTTCATCCTCCAGCGTTTCCAATGCAGAGATAAAGGAGGAAACATTCATTGCACAATGATCGCGAACACGTTTCTCCATCTTCTCCTGGTCAACGATATCCCGCTTCACAAACATCGGATGTATCTGATACTTACCGCTTTCGTCCTTGAAGGGCGTGCGATGCTCCAAATAATTGATTGAACCTGTTGCTCTTGACATATTCTTAGTTTTTTATTCTTTAAAAGATAATACACAAAGATACTGATTATTAACGAGATATGCAATTATTTTATGTTAACTTTGCTAAAAGATAGAGTTATAATAGGGTGTTTTGTGATAAAAGATAGAGTTATAAAGGCATATTTTGTGATAAAAGATAGAGTTATAAACCCTATCTTTTACTCTATTTCCTCTATTCTTGCCAACTCCCAGCCCTTAAACTGCATGATAATCTTATGAAGCGTTGTGCCCTGGCGAAGAGCCTCAACCCTTGGAGCATCGGCATATCGCCTAATCTGTTCCACTGCATCCAACCATTGCTTCTCCGACTTCTTCATAGGGCTACCATCTTCCTTCAAGACATCCTTCAACACTTCATCAAACTCCTTTCTGGAGAGAACCTTGAGTTCGAGGATATAACTGTGCTGACTGGCATAATGGGTATGATCAGGCAACAGGAAGAAATCACAATAGCCATGATTCAACTCTAATTCGGGAGCCGTGATGTAATAATCGTTGAGGTTCAAGTATGCCATAAAGAAACCTTGCAGGTTTCGCTCCGATTCTATTCCGTCACGCACAGAAGAAACCTTAGCGTAGGCATCAGCCATGAAACGCAGTCCTTCTTCCCATACTCCTTCATAAGCCATGTTGTAATAGTAATCCGTCAATCTGTTGGTATCTACATACGACTTTGCCTGATACTCTTCTTCCAAATATCCGTAATACTGCTTGCGAACATTATTATTAGGAATGCCCAAAATCAACTTAGAACCACGTGTACCCTTGATGGTCAACATACCATAATAAAAAAGTAAACTTGGGAAGATTTCAGCCTTCGGTATCTGATAGGCAGAGAACTGCTCCTCCGGTTGGGCAACAATCTGTCCCTCTTCCGCAATCTTACGGATGATACCCTTGCGCTCGCCATCCAACTTATCGAATTGCAAGAGTTTCTTCATCTTGCCATAATCGGTCTTGGTATTCGGGTCTATCATCTGCCGAGGAGAGCGTCCGTAATCCATATAATTGCGAAGATAGTAAAGCACCATATCGCAATTAAACATTCTGACACTCTTATTCAATGCTTCTTCTGCAAAGCAATAGTTGTCGTACCAAGGCTTCATATCGTTGACGATGGCTTCCACATCACTATCTGCAGGAATGCTTCCCATCTCCTTATAATAAGTGAACATCTCGACCACGTTCTTGGTAGAGAAGCCCAGCATCTCGTCGAACTCTGGCTTTAAGGAGATATTCCATCCCACATTATACCCACTTGTCACATCATCCAGGGTTACAGGACTGACACCCATCATGAAGATGCGCTCGAAGTTTCCCTTGAACTTCTTGAAGACATCACGATAGAAACCATCAGCATGAGTAATGGCATGATACACTTTCTCACCATGTTCATTGAGCACTACATTAGTAAAATTATCATACTCGTCGATGATAAGATAAAGCTGAAAATGATTTGCCTTGGCTGCATCAAAGATTATCTGCATCTTATCAGCATACTGTGTCTTCGCCTTGATTTCCTGCACCTTCTTATCACCATAATATGCAGCATACTGCTCTGCAAAACTATCCAACTTGATACAGAGATAGGCATTGAATCTTTCCTCCAAAATTTCAATCTTACCTGTAATCTGAGAAAAATCCAGGAACAGTACCTGGTAAATTCCTTGCAGGGATGTAGGATGCTGCCATATCCACAAACTACCGAAGAGTTTTTCGAAACTCTCCTTCTGGTTACAGTCATAGTAAGAGTAGAGCATACTGAGAAACAGGCTCTTTCCAAAACGACGGGGACGGACGAAGAAGAGATTGCGAGGCTGCTTCTCCAGCTCTGGCAAAAACATCGTCTTATCGACATAATATAGATTCTGACTCATCACCGTGGCAAAATCAGATACTCCGTATGGTACTTGTTTTACTTGCTGTTTCATCATGCTATGAAATTTAACCAGTTTACATATGCAAAGTTACGGCTTTATTTTGAAACAACCAAAGTTTTCACTGCTTTTTTGGTCGCACAAGTATACAATCCCACATTATAAACACAGGATTTAACTGATACACCCTTAACATTTGATTATAAATCTCTAAAATTACAAGAAAAGTTTGGCTGTTTCGATTATTCAGCGTATCTTTGCAACAATAATAAAAGAAAGGAAAGCTATATGGAAACAAAAGACAAGAAAATACAAGTTCATACTATAGACTACAAAGACATCGACAAGTTTTTCCCTGCTCATAGCGAGATTACTATGTCTCCACTTCCGAAAGGACACATAGCACGACTTGCTACCATCCACAAGGTTAAGGCTCAATAAAAACTTCAAGATGAAAAAGTCTATTACACAAAAATATCCTGCAAAGGCTGAAAGCATTCTGTCAAGTTGTTTTGTGCTAAAACCTGCAACTAACAATAAACTTGAATATTGCGAAGCCAAGGATGTCCTTTGGGATACAGGTGCTACAAACACTATTATATCCAGAAACATAGCAGATGCTTTAGGATTGGAACCTATCCAAAAAGCCATGATTGCAGGAATTGGCGGAAATGTAGAGGCTTACACTTATAAAATAAGCCTATATTTTGCCAAAGAAGGTGCTTGGATAAAAGATTTGGAAGTTCTTGCTTGTGATTTAGAAGACAATGACATTATCATTGGCATGGACACCATTACACGAGGAGACTTAGCTATCACCAACAAAAATGGAGAAACATGGTTCTCTTTCCGTATTCCTTCACAAGAGCATATTGAATTTGAATAAGACGTTTATTATCTAAAAAATCCCTGCCATAGGAAGCCTTTCCTACAGCAGGGATTTTTCTATTGGGAATCATCAAGAATGACTTAACTGTCAATTCTTAATCACTAATAAATAATCACTAAACATTATTTATACTCTCCCCAAGCCTTGATATCGATATCCTCGAGCTTGGTGGTGCAGAATGCATAGATGAATGCACTCGCCAGACGGCTGTTGGTAATCAATGGCACATTCAAGTCGATGGCAGCACGACGAATCTTGTAACCATTGCTCAACTCGCTGCTGGTCAAGTTCTTCGGAATATTCACTACCATATCAATCTCGTGATTGTGGAGCATCTCCAAAGCCTTTGGTGCACCGCCTTTTGCCTCCTCTGATGGCCAGAGCACACGGGTGTTCTCAATGCCGTTCTCGGTGAGGAACTTGCTACTACCACCAGTTGCATACAGCTTGTAACCATGCTTAACCAGCATCTGGGCAGCATCGAGCAAATCTACCTTCTGCTTGGCAGAACCTGTAGAAAGCAGGATGTTCTTGGCTGGAATGCGATGACCCACAGAAAGCATACTCTTCAGAAGAGCGGTAGATGTATCGTCGCCCAAGCAACCTACCTCACCCGTACTGCTCATATCCACACCCAATACTGGGTCTGCCTTCTGCAGACGGTTGAAGCTGAACTGAGATGCCTTGATACCTACATAGTCGAGATCGAAGAGGTTCTTGTGTGGCTTCTCTACTGGCAAACCGAGCATTACACGGGTAGCCAACTCGATGAGGTTGATCTTCAATACCTTGCTCACGAATGGGAACGAACGGCTGGCACGCAAGTTACACTCGATAACGAGAATATCATTGTCACGAGCCATGAACTGGATGTTGAACGGACCGTTGATGTGCAACTCCTTGGCAATCTGACGACCTACTCGCTTTACACGACGAACTGTCTCAACATACAACTTCTGAGGAGGGAACTGGATGGTAGCATCGCCTGAGTGAACACCGGCAAACTCGATGTGCTCAGAAATGGCATAGGCAATCACCTCACCATTCTTTGCCACTGCATCCATCTCAATCTCCTTGGCATGTTCGATAAACTTACTAACTACCACTGGGTGATCCTCACTCACGTTGGCTGCCAACTGCAGGAATCGCTTCAGCTCTTCCTCATTAGAACATACGTTCATCGCAGCACCAGAAAGCACGTAGCTAGGACGAACCAATACAGGGAAACCTACACGCTCGATGAAGTTGTCGATGTCCTCCATAGAGGTCAGGGCGCTCCACTCTGGCTGGTTGATGCCATTGTTGGTCAACATCTGAGAGAACTTGGCACGGTCCTCAGCGTTATCGATGTCCTTGGCAGCAGTACCCAGGATTGGCACGTTCTGTGCATCCAGGTGCATAGCCAGGTTGTTTGGAATCTGACCACCGGTAGATACGATGACGCCATGAGGCTGCTCCATCTCGATGATATCCATCACACGCTCGAAGGTCAACTCGTCGAAGTAGAGACGGTCGCACATATCGTAGTCGGTAGATACGGTCTCTGGGTTGTAGTTGATCATCACTGAGCGCCAGCCTTCCTTGCGGATGGTGTTCAATGCCTGAACGCCACACCAGTCGAACTCTACGGAAGAACCGATGCGGTAAGCACCCGAACCGAGTACGACGATAGAACGGTGGTCGTTCTCGAAGGTGATGTCACTTTTCACGCCTGCATAGGTTACATAGAGGTAGTTGGTCTGAGCAGGATACTCTGCTGCCAGGGTATCAATCTGCTTTACTACTGGCAGAATGCCATAGCTCTTGCGCTTGTTGCGAACCAGGAGGGCAGCCTTGTGCATGTTGCCCAACTCCTGCTCCAAGCCCACGGCACGGGCTACCTGGAAGTCGGTGAAACCATAAACCTTAGCAGAACGGAGCAGATCCTGACCGATGGTATTGATGTTGCACTTCTTCATCTCCTCGTCGATGTCGATGATGTGCTTCAACTTCTCGAGGAACCACTTGTCAATCTTGGTCAAGTCGTGAATCTGATCTACGGTATAGCCCTTGTGCATTGCCTTTGAAATCACGAACACACGCTTATCTGTTGGCTCGCGCAAAGCTGCATCGATATCATCGATTTCAAGCTCCTTGTTCTCTACGAAACCGTGCATGCCCTGACCAATCATACGAAGACCCTTCTGGATGGCCTCCTCGAAGTTGCGGCCGATGGCCATTACCTCACCTACTGACTTCATAGATGAACCCAACTCCTTATCTACGCCACGGAACTTAGACAAGTCCCAACGAGGAATCTTACAAACCACGTAGTCCAATGCTGGCTCGAAGAAAGCTGATGTGGTCTTGGTTACAGAGTTCTTCAACTCAAACAGACCGTAACCCATACCGAGCTTGGCTGCAACGAAGGCAAGAGGATAACCGGTAGCCTTAGATGCCAAGGCAGAAGAACGGCTCAAGCGGGCATTCACCTCAATAACGCGATAGTCCTCACTCTTAGGATCGAAGGCATACTGCACGTTACACTCACCCACGATTCCGATGTGACGGATAATCTTGATGGCGAGGGCACGGAGCTTATGATACTCAGCATTGCTCAGGGTCTGAGATGGAGCGATGACGATACTCTCACCGGTATGGATGCCCAGTGGGTCGAAGTTCTCCATGTTACAAACTGTGATACAGTTGTCGTAACGGTCGCGAACCACTTCATACTCTATCTCCTTCCAGCCCTTCAAGCTCTTCTCCACCAATACCTGTGGAGAGAATGAGAAGGCCTTCTCTGCGAGCTTGTTCAGCTCCTCCTCGTTGTCAGCGAAACCAGAACCGAGTCCACCCAAGGCGTAAGCAGCACGGATGATGACAGGATAACCGAGCTCGGCAGCGGCCTTGCGGGCCTGCTCGATGTTCTCGCAAGCCTCACTCTTGATGGTCTTCACATTGATTTCATCCAGCTTCTCTACGAAGAGCTCACGGTCCTCAGTATCCATGATAGCCTGTACTGGAGTACCCAATACCTTGACATTATATTTCTCCAGGATGCCCTGGCGATAGAGTTCCACACCACAGTTGAGGGCTGTCTGACCACCGAAGCTGAGGAGGATACCGTCTGGCTTCTCCTTCTGGATAACACGCTCTACGAAGTATGGCTGCACTGGCAGGAAGTAAATCTGATCGGCAACGCCTTCTGATGTCTGTACGGTTGCGATATTCGGGTTGATGAGCACAGTCTCGATACCTTCCTCGCGCAATGCCTTCAGGGCCTGCGAACCTGAGTAGTCGAACTCACCTGCTTCACCGATCTTCAAGGCTCCAGAACCTAAGAGGAGCACCTTCTTTATATTTTCGTCTTTCATCTTTTATCCTAATTATTTAAGTGTTTCTACAAACTTATCAAACATGAACTCAGTATCCACAGGGCCTGAGCAAGCCTCTGGGTGGAACTGGCTTGAGAACCAAGGGTTCACCTTGTGGCGGATACCCTCGTTAGAGCCATCATTCATATTTACAAAGAGTTCCTCCCAATCGTTGTCCAATGTCTTGGCATCAACGGCATAACCATGGTTCTGAGAGGTGATGTAGCAATTGTTGGTTCCTACCATGCGCACTGGCTGGTTGTGTGAACGGTGACCATACTTCAACTTGTAGATGGTAGCACCGGCTGCCTTGGAAAGCAACTGGTTACCCATACAGATACCGCAGATAGGCTTGCGGCTCTGGCTGATCTGCTTGCGAATAATGTTTACTGCATCCTCACACATGTCTGGGTCGCCAGGACCATTGGCCAGGAACAGGCCGTCGAAGTCCATATCGGTGTAATCGTAATTCCAAGGCACACGGATTACCTCAACGCCTCTGTTGATGAGGCAACGGATGATGTTTGCCTTCACACCGCAGTCAACGAGTACCACCTTCTTGCCGGCACCCTCGTTGTAACGGATAATCTCCTTGCAGCTCACCTGGTCAACGAAGTTTACACCCTCATAGTTAGCTTCAGGGATGTTGTCAGGTTCATCATCAAAGAGAATCTTACCCATCATCACACCATGCTCACGAAGCACCTTAGTCAACTCACGGGTATCGATGTCTGTGATTCCTGGCACCTTTTCGCGCTTCAACCAGTCGGCAAGACTCTCCACTGCATTCCAGTGGCTGTACTGCTCGCTGTAATCATTCACGATGATGGCAGAAGCATAAATCTTGTCACTCTCCATGAAGGTTGGCAAACCGTTCTCCTCGAAAGTAAATGGTGGCACACCATAGTTGCCCACGAGAGGGAATGTAAGTGTCATCAACTGACCGGCGTAAGAAGGGTCGGTCAAACTCTCTGGATATCCCATCATGGCTGTGTTGAACACAACCTCGCCCGCTACAGGAGCGTCATATCCAAAAGATTTGCCATGGAACTTGGTTCCATCGCTCAAAACTAAGGTTACTTTTTTCATATCTGACATTTGATTCTTTTATTTTCTTACTGATGATAAACGTTTTCGATATAGTTCACAAACGACTGGTTGCAGAGTTTCGTGCCGCCTGGGGTTGGATAATGACCGGTGAAATACCAGTCGCCCTTGTGGTTTGGAATCGCCTCGCGCAAGCCCTCGATGCTCTGGAACACGAGCTGGATAGGAGTGGTCATGCCTTCCGGACGGAGCATCTCTACTATCTTCTCGTTAATTTCCTCGATGGTGAACGGCTTGTAGATGGCACGAACCGGGTTCACCTGCTCCTCCTTCGGCTTGGCAAGTTCTGCCTTGCATGCCTCGTAGGTCTGCTCGATGAGGTCCTCCATCTTGCGCTCTTTCAAAAGCTGGATTGCCGCACGGAACACGCAGAACTCTTCCAGTCTTGCCATATCGATGCCGTAATAATCCGGATAACGGATCTGAGGGGCACTGGATACGACTACAATCTTCTTAGGATGCAGACGGTCGAGGATGCGGAGGATGCTCTCCTTCAGGGTTGTACCGCGCACGATACTGTCGTCGATGATAACGAGATTATCCACATTCGGCTCGATGCTTCCGTAGGTTACATCATACACGTGGCTCGCCAGGTCGTTGCGGCTGTTGCCCTCGGTGATGAAGGTACGGAGCTTGATATCCTTCCATGCTATCTTCTCTGAGCGGACAAAATCGCCGAGAATATCGTATAATTCTTCCTTAGATGGAATATGGTCGAGGTTGGCAATCTGCTCAATCTTGCTTTCGTTGAGATACTTCTTGAAACCGCTCAACATACCATAGTAAGCCACCTCGGCTGTATTCGGAATATAGCTGAACACGGTGTGATCTACATCGTAATCCACTGCCTTCAGGATAGGCTGGGTCAACTGCTCGCCCAACTGCTTACGCTCCTGGTAGATATCCTTGTCGGAACCACGGCTGAAGTAGATGCGCTCGAATGAGCAGGCTGAATCGCCCTTCTGCTCCATGATGCGCTCGATACTGCACTCGCCGTTCTTCTTCACGAGAAGCGCCGTGCCCGGCATCAGCTCCTGCACATCCTCTGCCTCCAGGTCGAAGGTGGTCTGAAGTACAGGGCGCTCGCTGGCTACTACCACGATTTCATCGTTCTTGTAGTAGAATGCAGGACGGATGCCCCAAGGGTCGCGCATGGAGAACATCTCGCCAGAACCGGTGATACCGCAGACCACATAACCGCCGTCGAAGTCCTTCATCGTGGTCTTGAGCACGTTGCTCATCTTCACGTGGTCTTCGATGTAGTTGGTGATGTCGGTGTTCTCCATCTCCATCGCCTTTGCAGCCACGAAGTTGCGCTCCACCTCTCTGTCAAGTCGGTGGCCCATCAGTTCGAGCATGATGTAGGTGTCGCTGTAGATGCGTGGGCTCTGGCCCTGCTTGGTCAGCTCCTGGAAGATTTCATCTACGTTGGTCATGTTAAAGTTACCGCAAAGACAGAGGTTCTTCGCCTTCCAGTTGTTGCGGCGCAGGAATGGGTGCACATACTGGATGCCACTCTTTCCGGTGGTACTATAGCGCAGGTGTCCCATGTAGAGTTCGCCTGCGAAAGGCAGTTCTTCTTGGGCAAACTTAGCATCAGCAAGCTGCTCGGGAGTCAAATTCTTGAAGTTGGCGTTTGCCTTGCCGAAGATTTCGGTCACGGCGTTCTTACCCTCCGCACGCTCACGAAACATATACTCATGTCCTGGCTTTCCGCCCAGTTTGACACAAGCCATACCAGCACCCTCCTGTCCACGGTTGTGCTGCTTCTCCATCATCAGATAGAGTTTGTTGAGTGCGTACATCCAAGTACCGTACTTCTGCTGGTAATACTCCAGTGGCTTGAGCAATCTGATCATTGCCACGCCACACTCATGTTTCAATGGTTCCATTCTCTTTTTATTATCCTTTTTTAGTTAAATCTGAATATACCTATCCGAGGGACACCCCTCCAAAAAAAGGGAAACGTCAAGAAATGACGATTCCCTTTATCATTCTTATTCTACAGTAACCGACTTGGCCAAGTTTCTTGGTTGATCAACATTCTTACCCTTACATACAGCTACATGGTAAGCCAGCAGCTGCAAAGGAATAGTAGCCAATAATGGCTCCAGACACTCCAGAGTCTCAGGGAGTTCAATCACTTCGTCGGCAATCTTGGAAATGGTTTCATCGCCCTTGCTGACAATAGCAATGACACGACCCTGACGGGCCTTGATCTCCTGAATATTAGACAAGACCTTCTCGTACATGAAATTATGGGTAGCAATGACTACTACAGGCATATCGCTGTCAATCAATGCGATAGGACCATGCTTCATCTCCGCAGCAGGATAACCCTCAGCGTGGATGTAGCTAATCTCCTTCAACTTCAAGGCACCTTCCAGGGCTACAGGATACTGGAATCCGCGGCCCAGATAGATGAAATTGCGAGCGTATGTAAACGTACGGCTCAAGTCAGCTATTTTATTGTTGAGCTTCAGCACCTCCTTCATCTTGGCAGGAATGTTCCAAAGCTGTTCTGTAATCTTCTGATAATCGTTTTCGCTGATGGTACCCTTCTCCTTACCGATGGCAAGTGCCAGGAGGATAAGGACGGTAACCTGACCGGTGAAAGCCTTGGTAGAAGCAACACCAATCTCCGGACCTACGTGAATATAGGTACCCGTATCTGTCTCTCGTGCGATGGAAGAACCGATGGAGTTACAGATACCATAGATAAACGCACCGCTCTCCTTGGCAAGCTTGATGGCAGCCAGGGTATCAGCGGTTTCACCACTCTGGGAAATGGCGATGACGACATCATCCTTCGTTACCACAGGATTGCGGTAACGGAACTCTGATGCATATTCCACTTCCACCGGGATGCGGCAGTAGTTCTCAATCATCTGCTTGCCGATGAGTCCGGCGTGCCATGATGTTCCACAAGCCACGATGATGATTCGCTTGGCATTGAGGAGCTGCTGGCGATGGTCAGTGATGGAGCTGAGCACTACGCCCATCTCTGTCTCCGTCTTGCAGGTTGTATCGTCGCCGTCGGTCATCACACGGGTTTCCACGGTGCGGCTCACCACACGGCCACGCATACAGTTGCGCAGGCACTCAGGCTGCTCGAAGATTTCCTTCAGCATGAAGTGAGGGAAACCACCCTTCTCAATCTGGCCGAGATCGATATCCACGGTCTGAACCTCAGGGTTGAGCTTTACGTTCTGGATATTCACCACCTGCAATTCCTGTCCGAGACGCATCACGGCGATGTTGCCATCCTCCAGGTAAACCACCTTGTCGGTATATTCGATGATAGGACTGGCATCCGAACCGAGATAGAACTCTCCGTCCTCGCCAATACCCACCACCAGCGGGCTCTGCTTGCGGGCAGCGATAATCTGGTCAGGGTTACGCTTGTCGAGAATAGCGATAGCGTAAGCGCCAATCACCTGACGGAGCGCAACCTGAACGGCGGTCAACAAATCAAGATCCTTCTTCATCTGGATGTATTCAATGAGCTGTACGAGCACCTCAGTATCGGTCTCGCTCTTGAACTCCACACCCTTTGCCATCAGGTTCTTCTTGATGTCGGCATAGTTCTCGATAATACCATTATGAATCATGGCAAGGTTCTTGCTTGAAGAATAATGAGGATGAGCATTCACAGCTGAAGGCTCTCCATGGGTGGCCCAACGTGTATGAGCAATACCTACATGCCCTGAAATATCCTTGTCAGCGCAGAACGCTTCCAAATCTGCCACCTTACCCTTTGCCTTATATACATTTAAAGAGCCGTCATTGCCAATAAGGGCAACTCCCGCAGAATCGTATCCGCGGTACTCCAGACGCTTCAAGCCCTTGATGAGGGCTGGATAAGCGTCACCCTTACCTAAATATCCTACTATGCCACACATACTTATATATATTTATGTTGTATTTTCGTTTGTTAATCCTGACCTTTTATCCTTTGCTGTTATCGCAAGATATTGACAACCAATGATGCAACTGATGTTAAAATACTTACAGCAGAGAACCAGAGTGATGTGGCAGAACCAATAGCTGAGTTCTGTGCCTTCACCTTGTTAGGCTCTACATAGATAACATCATTCTGCTGCAGATAGAAATATGGAGAGTTGATGATGTTAGCATCATTCAAGTTCAGGTAATGAATATGCTTCTCTCCTTGAGCATCCTCACGGATCAGCATCACATTCTCACGCTTACCATAGATGGTCAAATCGCCTGCTGAAGCCAAGGCCTCGATGATGCTCATCTTTTCCTGAGGAACGCTTACTACTTTTGGAGCATTAACTTCACCCGTAACTACTACACGGTAACTTGCCATTCTTACAGTAACGATAGGATTCTCCTTATCAGACATGTATGGACGAACCTTATTCTTGACCAATTCCTCGCACTGGTTCTTGGTCAAACCAGCTACATGAAGCTGACCAACAACCGGGAACTGAATGTTACCACTGTTATCTACCAGGTAACCCAAGAGGGTTGGGGTACTTGACAACTGTCCTTCCATACCAGTGGTCTTGGAGACAGTAAGGTTGAAAGGCATTGCAGCCTTTGGATCGGTAGTAGAAACGGTAATAGTTAATTCGTCCTTAGGCATAATCTTGGCGTCATAAAGCATCTTTGAAGCTGCCAAACTCACCTGATCGGCATTTTGAAAATAAGCCACATTCTTGGTGCTTCCGCAACTGCTAAGCATCAAGACCATTGTCAAAACGACAAGCGCAGAATAGATGATTTTTTTCATTCTCAACAAATTTCGTTATATAATATTGGTGCAAAATTACAGCATTTTTTTGAATACTGCAAATTTTTGCACCAATATTTACTCCATCGCATTATTTTTCTTAAAATAATGACCTTTTTAACTAGTCTTCAATGCCATTTGATGGTAAATTGAAGGTATAGCTGTTATCGAAGATCTTCTTCACCTTGTTGATTTCTACGAAGGTGGTTCCTCCACCCTCACCGAAGCTACCACTCAGGTAAGCAATCTTATCTTCCTCACCCAGGTAACCCTTCTGGCGGAGCATACGTACCGCTGCGGTAAACATAGCCTTGGTAGAAACCTGATCCTTCTGATGGATTGGAATAATACCATAACTCAGGTTCAACCAGCGCTGAAGCTTCTCCTTGTAACAGATGGCAAGCACAGGGTTAGGACCACGGAACGAAGCCAGGCAGCGGGCAGTTTGACCCGTCTCACCATCGGTGATGATACCGGCAACGCCCAACTTCTTGGTTGCCTCGATGGCAGCATGAGCCAGGAAGAGCTTTTGGTCAATCTTTCCATCCTCCATCGGATCAATGTCGTTGAGAGGCGACTTGTCCTTCTCTGCCTGTTCGGCAATGCGTGCCATAGTCTGAACAGCCTCTACCGGATACTTACCGCTAGCTGTTTCGCCAGAAAGCATCAGGGCGTCTGTACGGTAGAAGATTGCGTTGGCAATATCTGTAACCTCAGCACGTGTAGGACGAGGATTCTTGATCATGGTGTGGAGCATCTGTGTAGCAACGATTACCGGCTTCTGAGCCTTCACGCACTTGGCGATGATGCGGCGCTGAATACCAGGGATTCTCTCGATAGGCACTTCTATACCCAAGTCACCACGGGCAATCATGATACCATAGCAGGATTCGATGATCTCATCGATGTTATCTACACCCTCCTGGTTCTCGATCTTAGAGATAATCTTGATGTCGCTGTGGTGAGCATCGAGAATATCCTGCACGGCCTTTACATCAGCTGCATTGCGCACAAATGAGTGAGCGATGAAATCAATATCCAGTTCGATGGCAAGCTCGATGTTTCTGCGGTCTTTCTCTGTAAGCGCAGGCAGGTCGATGTGCTCGCCCGGTACGTTCACGCTCTTGTGAGCCCCCAGTATTCCCTCGTTCTGAACCTCAGCCACGAGCATAGGACCCTGAATATCAACAACCTTCATGTCGAGTTCGCCATCATCAAACAAGATGTCGTCGCCCACCTTCAAATCGGCAGCAATATCAGGATAGCTCAAGTTCACGGTATCATGAGAAGAATCTACATCAGGACGACCGAAGATTTTCACCACGTCACCTATATTATAATGTATAGGCTCCTTTACGTCGGTAGTGCGCACCTCCGGACCCTTGGTATCAATCATGATACCAATATGTGGAGACACAGCTCTAACGTTCTTGACAATGGTACGGATTCCATCTTCTGTAGCATGTGCGGTATTCATACGAACTACGTTCATGCCCGCAAAAAACAGTTTTCGGATAAAATTTTGATCGCATCTGCGATCGCTGATGGAAGCAACAATCTTTGTTTGTTTCATATTTGTAATTACCTTATAGAAATTTCAATGTTATCGTGACATTTCTGCCACTTTTCTCAAATTTTGTGCAAAGGTACAAAGAAAATCTGAAATACGATTCATCAGAAATACAAAATATATATAAAATATGACGAATGTAACAGATTGAAAGGAAATCAAACACGCCCTGTAAGGACAAAAGCATCACATGGTCAATGCTTTTGCCCCTACAGGGCGACATTCTTGACTGAATTTATTTTCCTAGATATCCAAGTCTGGTGCCTTCTCTGCGCCAGCTGCTGCCTCAAACTTAGGCATTACATTGAAATTGAAAATGCCGGCAATGATGGCATTAGGCATCTTTCTAACCGTCTGATTATAAGACTGAACTGCCTCATTATACTTACGGCGAGCCTCGCTGATCCGGTTTTCAGTACCTTCCTCCTGAATCTGGAGAGCCTTGAAGTTCTCGCTTGCCTTCAACTCAGGATATCTTTCAGCCACCAACATCAGCTTGGAGAAGGCATTAGACAACTCACCCTGAGCAGCTGCATACTGCTTCATGCTAGCCTCAGTGAGATTATTCACATCCAGCTTTACCTGTCCTACAGAAGCACGAGCCTTGGTCACCTCCTCGAAAGTCTCCTTCTCATGCTTGGCATAAGCCTTTACGATTTTAGCCAACTGAGGCATCATATCGGCACGACGCTGATACTGAGCCTGCATGTTAGACAACTCGGTAGTAGCCTTCTCCTGCTCTCCTACCATACCATTATAACCACTGAACACCCAGAGCACCAATACAACGATGATGCCTAAGATGATCCATCCTGTTTTCTTCATACTTTTTTTATTATTGATTAATGATTATTGATTATCTATCAACTATAAACTATTAATTACCAACTACTACCAGCTTCCGCCGGAACCGCCGCCAGAGAATGTTCCACCGCCAAAGGAGCCGCCAGAGAAGCCGCCTCCTCCACCGCCGGAGAATCCTCCGCCGCCCATGAAGAACGGCGGCAACCAGTCGTCATCATCATTTCTTCTTCGCGACTGGTTTCTCCCCTTTCCCTTCGGTCTTGGTTTAACCAGACCCACCTGCTCCAGGATGTAACGGACGAGGTAATAGATCGGGATTCCGAAAAAGAGAAGGAACAGGATAACGACCAGTGCCCAATCCTCTTCATCATTCACCGTCCCCTCATCTACCGACTCAATTCCAGTACGTCCGCTTTTCACCTTATTATATATAGCACGGCTCACAGAGGCTACAGCCTCGCCGGGAGCATCCTCGCGCATGTTTTTCACGATGCAGGCACGTGCAATATCATCACAGTCCACATCCGTCAGCTCTCCTTCCAGTCCGCTGCCGGGAGCGATGAAGTACTTGTGGTCTTCCACGGCAATCACGACAACCAGTCCCCTGCGGCTTTTCTTGTAGCCGATGCCATACTTGTTGCCCACATCCTGTGCCATCCGGAAAGCATCCTGGTTAGCCACCCTGCCCACGATGATGAGCACATTCTGCACGCCACACTCCAGCTTCAGCTTCTGCAGGTAGAAATTAGCCGAATCCTTGAGTGCCCTATCCACATAGCCATCGGGATCAGAAACATACTGCGTGGAGTCCTGAAGGAAGGGAATCGGCACATTATCCGCATTCCACTCCCTCTTGGCAGACAGCGATAAGACGCTGAAAGCCATCCATATCATCACTAAAAAATGTCTCTTAAAAGCCATAAATTCTCAATTTTAGTGCAAAAATACAGAATAAAAACCTAATATGCAAATACTTAGAGCATTTTTTTGCAAAAAAAGCCTTAACTATTTTGTTATATCGCAAAAAACTTGTATCTTTGCACACCGATTTGAGATTATTAAGTATAAAAATAAATAAAAGAAGAGAAATGACCAAAGCAGATATCATAAATGAAGTAGCAATCGCTACTGGTATGGCTAAGAAGGAAGTTAGCATAGTAGTAGAGTCGTTCATGGAGGAGGTAAAGAAGAGCCTCATCCAGAACAAGGAGAATGTTTACCTGCGTGGCTTCGGTAGCTTCAACATCAAGCACCGTGCAGCTAAAACCGCTCGCAACATCTCTAAGAACACCACTCTCACCATCCCAGCTCACGATTTGCCAAGCTTCAAGCCATCTAAGAGCTTCATCGAGGAGATGCAGAACGCTCAGTAAGAGAATTAACATTTTTATAATAACAATATTTTAAAATTTTAAAATCATGCCAAACGGAAAGAAAAAGAAGGGTCACAAGATGGCTACTCACAAGCGTAAAAAGAGATTACGTAAGAACAGACATAAGAGCAAGTAAGCTTTTCTAGAAGCTGAAAATGCTCTCAGTCGGTTCCACAGACTGAGGGGGCGTGTCATATCAACATGGATAGGCATGCCCCTTTTTGTAAAGTGTTATTAGTAACTTTAAGTAAAAAGATTATTGAAGAGTATGACAAGCGAAGTTGTAATTGACGTCCAGCAGAAGGACATTTCTATCGCTCTCATGGAGGATAAGCAGCTGGTGGAATACCAGAATGAACCACGTGAGGCTTCGTTCTCTGTGGGAAACATCTACATCGCAAAGGTTAAGAAACTCATGCCGGGACTTAACGCATGCTTCGTAGATGTAGGTTATGAACGCGACGCCTTTCTTCATTATCTTGACCTGGGAAGTCATTTTAATTCCTACCAGAAGTACCTTAAACAAGTACAGAGCGACAGAAAGAAACTTTTCCCATTCTCTAAAGCCAGCAAACTGCCTGAATTGGAAAAGGACGGCAGCATTCAGAATGTTCTCAAAGTGGGACAGGAAGTGCTGGTACAAATCGTAAAGGAACCAATCTCTACCAAGGGTCCTCGTCTTACGGGCGAAATATCTTTCGCAGGACGATACCTGGTACTCATGCCATTCGGTGATAAAGTTTCTGTCTCGTCGAAAATCAAAAGCGGTGAAGAACGCTCCCGACTCAAACAACTCATTCACAGCGTAAAACCAAAGAATTGCGGTGTAATTGTCCGCACTGTGGCTGAGGGAAAGAGAGTCGCTGAGCTCGATGCTGAGCTGAAAGTCCTGGTGAAGCGATGGGAGGATGCTATCGCCAAGGTGCAGAAGACCCAGCAGCGCCCGCAACTCGCTTTCGAGGAGACCGGAAGAGCCGTCGCTCTCCTGCGTGACTTGTTTAACCCATCTTACGAGAACATCTTCGTCAACGATGAAGGTGTGATGAACGAGGTGAAGGACTATGTTTCTCTAATAGCCCCTGAAAAGGCGGGCATAGTTAAGCTCTACACCGGTAAGGTGCCTATCTTCGACAACTTCAGCATCACCAAGCAGATCAAGGCTGGTTTTGGAAGAGTTGTCAACTACAAGCACGGTGCGTATCTCATCATCGAGCATACCGAAGCCCTGCACGTGGTAGATGTAAACAGCGGCAACCGTACTCGTGAGAAAGGTCAGGAAGCGAATGCTCTCGATGTAAACCTCGGCGCTGCCGATGAATTGGCCAGACAGTTGCGACTCCGTGATATGGGAGGAATCATTGTGGTGGACTTCATCGATATGAATCTTGCCGAAGACCGACAGCTGCTCTATGAGCGCATGTGCAAGAACATGCAGAAGGACCGTGCCAAGCACAACATCCTGCCTCTGAGCAAGTTCGGACTGATGCAGATTACCCGCCAGCGTGTACGCCCTGCCATGGACGTAAACGTAGAGGAGACCTGCCCTACCTGCTTCGGTTCGGGCAAAATCAAATCGAGCATCCTTTTCACCGACCAGTTGGAAAGAAAAATCGACCGCCTAGTCAACAAGATTGGCGTCAAGAAATTCACTTTGTATGTGAATCCTTACGTAGCTGCCTTCATCAACAAGGGCTTCATTTCCCTGAAGCGCAAATGGCAGTTTAAGTATGGTTTCGGCTTCAATGTAATTCCATCACAAAAACTGGCGTTCCTCCAGTATGAATTCTACGACAAGGACAACCAGTATCTGGATATGCAGGAAGAACAGGAAACAAAGTAAGTTTTTAATTCTCAGGAAAAAGCTCCATTCGCCATTTCAGATGCGAATGGAGCTTTTATTATTTCAGTTTCTCTACACCCCTTATTATATATAAGGCATTTTAGTACTCTATCTCATTATTCACCATTTTCTCTGTGTCCCAAGGTGCAGGAGCACCGCCGAGATAGCGATGGAACCAGTCGAGGTGCGCATTGTAATAGAGCGGCATCGACTTCAGGTTGCTTGGCCAGTGACCATCATACTTCAAGACAATCAGTCGAGAAGGAATGTTCAGGGTCTGCAATGCCGTGAAATACTGCAAGCTCTGCGTATAAGGTACACGATAGTCCAGCTCGCCTGTCATCACGAGGGTTGGCGTAGAGAAGTTCTTGATGTATGAGGATGGCGACCACTTCTCGTAGAGATCGGAATTGTAAGGCTGTCCCTCCAGCTCAAAGTTAGGGAACCATACTTCCTCGGTACTGCCCCACATTGAGCGCAGATCATATACGCCCATCATAGAAGCCAGACACTTGAATCGCTTGGTATGGCCCTGCAGCCAGTTCATCATATAGCCACCATACGACCATCCCATCGCTCCCATCCTGGTGGAGTCAACATATTCCAGGGTTGCCAATTTATCAGTAACCTTCATCACATCCTCAAATACCTTTCCGCCCCAGTCACCGGAAATGGCACGTGTAAAGGCCTGACCATATCCTGTAGAACCGTGAGGATTAGGATAAGCCACCACATAACCGGCAGCAGGATAAACCTGCCAGTCGCCACGGAAGGAATTCATCCACTGCATCTGGGGTCCACCATGCACATTGATGATAAGCGGATACTTCTTGCTGGCATCAAAGTTGTGTGGTTTCACGATGAACACCTGTACCTTGTCGCCGCCAGCGCCATCCACCCAGATGCTCTCAGATGGACGGATATCCACCTCATCCTCCAACTTCTGGTTGAGGAAAGTTATCTGCTGTTCCTTGCCGCGAGCCACAGGAGTTCCATTCCACTTTTTCATCTGCTGACGATAGAGAGCCGATGGCTTGCCTGTCGTACTGTAAGTATAATACACCATCCCCTTATTGTCGAAATCAAACTCAGAGATAGCCTTGCCTGTCACTACCGGCGAAATGGTCTTTCTGGCAATGTCGAGCTTGTAGAGAGGTTGTGCGCCCTGCACCTCACCCAGGAAGAAAATACTCTTGCCGTCTGGTGCCCATTTGTAATCATCCACCCAGTTGTCAAACTTCTCTGTCAGGATAGTAGATTTCCTTGCAGCACGGTCGTAGATGGCAAGACGGAAACGATCAGACTCATAGCCAGGTATTTGCTGCAAGCGGTAAGCAATATACTTGCCGTCGGGCGAATAGGTTGGAGTACCATCCCATGCCTTGTTTTCCTTCGTGATGCAGACTGGCTCTCCCCCATTCACAGATACCGTCCAAAGGTCGGCATTGGTGCTAGCCTCCTGATGCTCATCGTGGTTGGAGACGAAACAGATTTCCTTGCTGTCTGGAGAAAAATCATAGGCGATTCCGCCACCAGCCATGAATATCAGCGAATAATTACCCGGAGTCAGATCCCTGTAAGTCTTCGTCTGTGTATCGAAAAGGATGAGATGACTGCATCTACCATCGCTATAGCTCGTCCAATGACGATAGAGCAACTTGTCGGCAATATGCGCCTGCACAGGTCCCTTGTCCTTCTTCTCCATCCGGGCTATGTTGGCCTTGGCATCAGCTCCCAGGTCGGGATATACCTCGGCTGTAAAGGCGATGTATCGCTCATCTGGAGAGATAACCGGATTACCGATCCCCAACTCATAATCAGTTACTTGTTCCGCCTCGCAGGTAGCCAGATTCATACGATAGATCTGAGCCGTCCCCTTCTCATAATTAGTGAAGAAGATACTCTTTCCATCCTTACTCCACACGGCAGAACTGCTTTTGCCATCCTCGGTGAAAGCCTTGGCATGAGAGCCATCTGCATTCATGATGTAGATGTCGGAGCTAGACTTCTGGTTCTTCAGGTCAGAAGAACTGGAGGTATAGCAGATAGTTTTACCATCTGGCGAAAGGCTCACAGAATATACGCCCTTCACCTTGTACAAATCCTCGATGGTAAACGCCCTTTTCTGAGCGTTTGCCGAAAGCAGCGTCATCACGAGTGCTGCCGAAAACATCAATTTTTTGTTCATATAACCTATAAATATTAAACTTTCGATGCAAAAGTAACAAATATTTTTTGATTTTCTGCAACCTTTTGCTATCTTTTATCGTCTAAGCTATAAATAACATTGACAATAACATAAAAAGAAAGGAAAAAATTATGATTTTAAGTACAACTCCAACCATAGAAGGCCACCCTATCCGTGAATATCGTGGCGTAGTAACTGGCGAAACCATCATCGGTACCAACTTTGTGAAGGATTTCTTTGCCAGCGTTCGTGACGTAATCGGTGGCAGAAGCGGTTCTTACGAAAGTACACTCCGCGAGGCCAAGGATACAGCCCTCAGAGAGATGGCCGACCGTGCTGCATCCCTGGGCTGCAACGCCATCGTGGGCATCGACCTGGATTACGAAACTGTAGGCAACAGCGGCTCCATGCTGATGGTAACATGCAGCGGAACGGCGGTGATTATCTAATATTATCATTATATCATATGATTTCATTCGAAAGTGATTACAACAATGGTATGCTGCCAGAGATTCTAGAGGCTCTTGGCAAGACAAACAGTGAGAAAACATCCGGTTATGGTTTTGATCTATACTCAGAATCTGCAAAAGAGAAAATCCGTAAAGCCGTGGACAATGAGAATGCTGAAGTGTTCTTACTGATAGGCGGTACACAGACCAACACCACCGTTATCGACTCCGTACTCATGGGATGCGAAGGAGTTATCTGTGTGGAGACCGGTCATATCGAGGTACATGAATCTGGAGCAGTAGAAGCATTTGGTCATAAGGTCATTACGCTGCCGGGAGAGAACAGCAAGCTAACATCCAGCACCCTGTCTGCATATATGGATACTTTCCTTGCCGATGAAACTCATCCTCACATGGTGCAGCCAGGCATGGTTTATATCTCGATGCCGACAGAGTTCGGAATGGTCTACACCAGGGAAGAGTTGACTGCGCTATATGCAACCTGTCAGAAATATAACCTCCGCCTCTTCATCGATGGTGCACGACTGGGATACGGTCTGGTTTCAGAGGCATGCGACTATGACTTGCCATTCCTTGCCAAGCATTGTGATGTATTCTATATAGGCGGAACCAAGGTGGGTACCATGATGGGCGAAGCTGTGGTATTTTCAGGCATGAAGGCACCAAAGTATTTCTTCACTAACATAAAACGTCATGGAGCCTTGCTTGCCAAGGGCAGAATGCTAGGCATTCAGTTTGACACGCTGTTTACGGATAACCTCTATTTCAAGATATCGCGCCACGCCATCGCCATGGCTACCCGTATCCGCAGCATCTTCCAGAAGCATGGCATAGCTATCGCCTACGATTCTCCTACCAATCAGCAGTTTGTCGTACTTTCACCTTCCCTCTACGATGCTCTTTCCAAGAAAGTTGCATTCGAAATATGGGAAAGAAAGAGCGATACCGAAATCATCTGCCGATTTGTAACGAGTTGGGCAACAAAGGAGGAAGAACTTGATGAACTGGAACATATTCTTCGGACTCTATAGCCGGAGAGATGTATCTTTCCATTAGCGTATTTTGAGAAGAAACGTATATATACAAAAAAGAAATGAGACTGGCAAGCCTTCAAGAGATTATTTTCTATCTTTCTGTTTTTTCCGGAAAATGACAAGAGGAAACTAGTGTGGTGACCTTCATCAGATGAAGGCCACCAACTTTCTTCTATTTCATTTATTCTATCACCCAATCCTCTATACTTCGCTGGTTTTCAGAGAAGTTAATACCCACTTTCACAACCTTCCGCCCATCATCAGCAAAAGCCTTGGCATAGTCCTTGTCGCTGATTTGCGCCATGGCGATGTCGACAGACTTCTTATATTTCAACTCAAAGATAAAGATACTCTTATCCGTCTTGAGCACAAGGTCAATTCTTCCATCAGAAGTGGTATGCTCCACCTTCATATCTTCGCCAAGCATGGTGAAGATGGTGAATATCACGGCTTGATAGTGACGCTCATTATTGTTGATAATCGTATATGGGAACTTATCATAGAATGCCTTCAAGTGAGGCATAAAGGCTCCCATGTCGTCATTGATGAGCAAATTCTTGGAATAAGCATACACAATGGCATCATATCTGTTCATGTCTTGCGCAGTATAATACCTGACGAGACTTTTCGAGAAGCCTTGTCTTACTTCCTGATTTGGGAAACAGAGATGATACAATTTTCCTCTTCGCTCATATCCTTTAATGGTAAGATAACCACTTTGGAAAAGAACTGGAATCGGGTCTGTAAGCTTTTCTGTAGGGGTATCAAAACGATCGTCATTAACCCATAAATCGTCCAGATTGAGCATATCCAAATTCTTCTGCTGCAACAACTCTACCAGGAACGTAGGCGTTCCGGATGTAAACCAATAGCTATTAAACTCCTTATCGTCCAAAGCATTGATGATGCTGTAAGGATTGAAGATATCCTCGCTATTGATACTGAAGTGGTAGCCATCATAATGCAGCTTGAGTTGTTCTAAGGTCTCCTCATAAGTAAGCCCATTATGTTCAGCCATCTCCTCAATACCCTCACGGAAATACTGAGACAATTCACTCTTGGTAATACCACAACAGCTGCTGTATTCATCCTTCAACGTGAGAATCTTGAGATTGTTCAATTCACTAAAGATACTGAGCTGACTAAACTTGGAGATGCCTGTGATGAATACAAAGCGGATGTTTCCCTCTTGCTGCTTCAAGGGGCTGAAGAAATCTCTCATGATATTGCGGATGGTCTTCTGCAACTCTTCGTCACAGACAGAATCATGCATAGGTGCGTCATATTCGTCGATGAGAACGACAACTTGCTTCCCTGTTTGAGCAGTAGCTGCAAGCAAGATGTTCTTAAGACGACCACCAAAAGACTTCTCATCTATTGGATTAACTTTTAAACCATATTTTTTCTCTTCTACTTCTAGTATTCCGTTTAGAATTGAATATGTATTCTCCAAACTATAATATTTACCGCAGCTCAGATCCAAGTGGATGACAGGATATGCCGTCCATTCCTTCTCCATCTGTTCGATGGCAAGTCCCTTGAACAGTTCTTTCTTACCTTCAAAGTAGGCCTTGAGAGTAGATACAAACAAGGATTTTCCGAATCGACGTGGGCGACTCAGAAAATGAAATTTGGCATAATGAGCCAACTGATAGACGATAGCCGTCTTGTCAGCATAGAAGTAATTCCCCTTCACGATTTCGGAGAACGTTTGTATTCCCAAAGGATATCTCTTTGATGCCATAATCTTACTCTTAATAATTAATGTACAAAGATACAGATAATATTTCAGAAAACAAGCATTTTTCTGATTATTAACAATATATCACTGCAAAGTAACTACTCAGCACCCCTATGGGCATGAGTAATCGTCTTACTGTTGTACTACAGCAAGAATTGCATTGAATTT